>CAIUFY010000134.1 GCA_903898555.1 uncultured Actinomycetes bacterium | reverse complement strand
TCATATCGCCGCGAGAAGTACATGGGAATTATCGAGCGTGTACGAGCAGCGATTCCTGATGCGGGAATTACAACTGACATCATTGTTGGTTTTCCAGGGGAAACTGAGGCGGATTTCGCGCAAACTCTTGAAGTTGTTGAAGAAGCCAGATTCACCGCTGCTTACACTTTCCAGTATTCAAAGCGTCCTGGAACGCCAGCTGCAACGATGCCCGATCAAATTGACGATGCCACTATGGCCGATCGTTATGGCCGTCTACACATAGTGCAGCAACGAATCTCTGAAGAAATTAACGACGCCTCTCTTGGCAAGAGATATGAACTTCTCGTCACTGAAAACCGAGACACTCGCACACCAGATTTTCGGTTGGTTCACATTCCAGAGGGCGTAGATGCAAGACCGGGGGATATCGTCTCGGGAAAGATAACTAAGGCTGCGCCTAACTTCATGATTGCCGGAGAGATTGATTCAGTTCGGCGCACACGTGGTGGCGATGCTCACGCTGCTCGCATTGCTGAGATTGGACCCGAACCAATCATGATTGGAATGCCATCTCTGCAGAAATTGAAATTAATCCACGGCTCATGACGATAATCGTTATTTGCGGGGCAACTGCAACAGGGAAAAGTGATTTGGCCGTAGCTGTTGCACAGGAAATTGACGCAGAAATCGTAAATGCAGATTCAATGCAGCTCTATACAAGTATGGACATAGGAACAGCAAAACTTTCATTAGAAGAGCGAAAAGGCATACCTCATCATTTGCTAGATGTTGTAGATGTTTCAACTGACGTGACTGTGGCTTTTTATCAAGAGCTGGCTCGAGCAAAGGTTGATGAATTACTTCAGAGAGGTAAGCCAGTTGTCATCGTCGGAGGAACGGGCTTCTACATAAAATCGATTCTTGATGACTTGAATTTTCCAGAGACCGATCCTGAGGTACGAGCAAAATTAACCGAGGAAGCAGAACGAATCGGGGCTTCTGCTCTTCACAAGCGACTGGCGACACTTGATCCTGCCGCTGCTGTTGCCATTCCAAAAGAGAATGTGCGCCGAGTTGTGCGAGCACTTGAAGTTATCGAAATTACGGGGAAGCCTTTTACGGCGAATTTGCCACGAGAAAATTCGACGCGCTATCCACAAGCCCAGCAATTTGGACTCTCCTTGGATCGAACCCTCCTTGATGAGCGCATCGATAAACGAGTCGAAAGAATGTGGGAGATGGGCCTAGAGACAGAGGTTGAAAAACTCATTGAACTAGGACTATTGGACGGAAGGACTGCTCAGGCGGCCTTGGGGTATGCCCAAATCATTGCGGCAAAGAACGGGTTGAGCGTTGACCCAAAATCGGATACAAAGCTTGCAACGCGTCAATATGCAAGACGTCAGGAAACGTGGTTCACGCGGGATGAGAGAGTCACATGGCTCGCGCCGGCCACCACAACCGTGCACCTTGAGCGCGTTTTAGCGTCTATTATCAAATCATGATTGGTACGTATGGGCATGGAACGCACAACGATTTTGTGCTGATATTCGATCCCGAGAATCAACTAGAAATTACCGCGCAGCAGGTTCAGCGAATCTGCAACCGTCAGTCAGGTATCGGATCTGATGGTTTGATTCGCATCGGCAAGCTTGATGGCAAATGGTTCATGGATTACCGGAATGCCGATGGCTCAATCGCTGAAATGTGTGGCAATGGAATTCGAGTTATGGCTCGTTACCTTGTTGAACGAGGTCATCAACCAGAAGGAATATTCGGAATTAATACTCGCGCTGGAATGCGCTACCTAGCTGCACCAGTCGATAGCGATATCTCAGTCAATATGGGTCACGCCGTTCTCGATGACGAATATCCAGAAGTCGCAGTGACTGCAAATGGAAAATCTTGGCCGGCTTTCAATATTAATGTTGGAAATCCCCACGCTGTTGTCTTTGTTGATGACCTCTCCCAAGCCGGTGACTTACTTTCAGCTCCGGAAGTGGACCCACCCGCTGCCTATCCAGAAGGCGTCAACGTTGAGTTTGTACAAATTCTAGATAACGGCGAATTGGCAATGCGCGTTCATGAACGTGGCGTTGGTGAAACTCAATCGTGCGGAACAGGAACCTGCGCAGTTGCGCTCGCTGCAACCTTAAGAGGCAGAAAATCTTTACCTTCGCACTGGGTCATCAATCCTCCGGGAGGCAGACTCGTCGTGGATACAGATGGGCATAACAACGCAACACTTATAGGTCCAGCAGTTTTGCTTGAGGATCACGATGTGAGCCGATATCTGTGAAAGATGAACCTCTTGATTTAGATATCGATCAATTACTTCGCGAATCTGCAATGGTTACTGCGGAATTCGATGCCGCCGAAAGCGACGCGAATTATGCAGAAAGCAATCAACATGATTTGCAAGACCGGCAGGCCTTGCGCCGCGTAGCAGGCCTATCTACTGAGCTACAAGATATTTCCGATGCCGAATACCGCCAACTTCGTTTGGAGAAGGTTGTATTAGTAGGTGTGTGGACAGATGGAACAGCTACTGATGCTGAAAATTCATTGAAAGAATTGGCAGCTCTTGCAGAAACTGCTGGCTCAGAAGTAATGGATGGATTGATTCAACGTCGCGATAAACCTGATGCCTCTACTTTCATTGGTTCAGGAAAGGTAGAAGAGTTGCGCCAAACCGTACAAGCAACCGGCGCAGATACCGTCGTTTGTGATGGCGAACTCTCGCCCGCCCAACTTCGCACACTTGAGCAAAAAGTTAAGGTAAAAGTAATTGATCGCACGGCTTTGATTTTGGATATTTTTGCTCAGCATGCAAAATCTCGCGAAGGTAAAGCGCAAGTTGAATTGGCGCAAATGTCTTATTTGCTCCCAAGACTTCGCGGTTGGGGTGATTCACTTTCTCGTCAGGCTGGTGGAATCGGCGGACGAGGACCGGGCGAAACCAAAATTGAAACCGATCGACGCCGCATCAATGACAAAATGGCGAAGTTGCGTCGTGAAATTAAAGAGATGAAAACAGCTCGAGACACCATGCGCCAAGAACGTCGCAGAAACAACATTCCCTCAGTGGCAATAGCTGGGTACACAAACGCGGGTAAATCCTCATTAATGAATCGACTCACAAATGCCGGCGTCTTGGTCGAGAATGCACTTTTTGCAACGCTAGATCCAACAGTTCGCAAAGCTACGACAACTGATGGTCGCATCTTTACCCTCTCGGACACGGTGGGTTTTGTGCGCCACTTGCCACACCAACTTGTTGAGGCATTTAAATCCACACTAGAAGAAGTCTCCCAATCAGATTTAATTGTGCACGTTGTGGATGGTTCAGATTCTGATCCTCGCGGTCAGATTAAGGCGGTGCGCGAGGTAATAAACGAAATCGGCGGGGGAGATATCCCAGAAATTATTGCCGTAAACAAAGCCGATGTTGCACTGCCAGAAGTTCTTATGCAACTTCTTCGAGAAGAACAAAACAGTTTCGCGTTTTCAGCGCGAACAGGTTTTGGACTTGATACGTTGATAAAGGCCATCGAGACTTCACTTCCAAAGCCTCGGATTGAAATAACAGCGACTATTCCATTTAGTCGAGGAGATTTGGTTTCAGCAATTCACGAGCGTGGTGAAATCATCTCTGAAACATACTCAGAATCAGGAACGCTTATTCATGCTTTCGTGGATGGAACTATTGCTCGCAAACTAGAAGAGCTAGGGTAAGTAAGTGGGAGTCTTTTTAACATTAAGCGCTGAAGACAGAAGTGCAACAAAAGATTCAGTCCTTCGAAGTGTTCGCGCGGGCGGCGTTGCAGTTCTTGCATCAGAAAACGGTTACATCTATGCCGCAGATGCATTTAACGCTCTTGCAGTGGAGAGAATTCAAACAATAAGGAAGACTGATTCGGGCACGGCCTGCCAAGTTTTTGTAAGTTCTATCAAGACTGGTGGCGGTGTCGCTCGCAATCTTGACGGTGATGCAAAGTTGCTTGCAGAAAAATTTTGGCCTGGTGAACTTTCACTTCTTCTTGCGCCGCAGTTAGGTTTGAGTTGGGACCTTGGCGACGGGGGATCTCTAGATGAATTTGCTCTTCGTGTTCCAACCAGTGAGTTTCTACTCGAGATACTTCATGAAAGTGGTCCGCTTGCCGTTGCATCAGCCTCGGTTCTCGGACGACCTGCAACCTTGGATATAAATTACGTCCCGGCGCTTCCAAGTGACGTGGGCATCTATGTCGATGAAGGCCCAATTTCACATCCATCCGTTTCAACAATAGTTCGGTGCGGAATCTCAGGATTGGAGATGGTCCGGGAGGGTGACATCTCATTTACCCAACTCGAAGGGGTTGTTTCTAGTATTTCTCGCGGCACGCTCTAGGCTTGCCCCATGACAACTTTCTTTGGTCCTGATTTCGACGCTCTTAAATCCCAAGATCCAGATATTGCAGCCTTATTGCTAACTGAGCTTGATCGCCAACGCAAGAATCTCCAACTCATTGCCAGCGAGAACTTCACCTCTTCTGCAGTGTTAACGGCGCTTGGATCGACTCTCTCAAATAAGTATGCGGAAGGTTATCCGGGCAAGCGTTACTACGGCGGATGTGAAGAAGTAGACAAAGTTGAGTCAATTGGAATCGAGCGGGCAAAAGAACTCTTTGGCGCAGAGCATGCAAATTTGCAACCCCATTCTGGCGCGAGTGCAAACGTTGCGGTGTACAAAGCATTCACAAATCCAGGTGACACCGTCCTTGCTATGTCACTTCCTCACGGTGGTCATCTAACGCATGGCGCTAAAGTTAATTTTTCTGGCAAGTGGTACAACATTGTTTCCTATGGAGTTCGTCAAGATAATGAATTAATCGATTACGACGAACTTCGCGACTTAGCAATCGCACACAAGCCAAAAATGATTTGTACGGGCGCAACTGCCTATCCAAGTTTGATTGATTTTGAAACTGTCCGAAAGATTTGCGACGAAGTTGGGGCAATTATGTGGGTGGATGCCGCTCACTTCATTGGTCTTGTTGCAGGCAAAGCAATCCCATCTCCAGTTCCTTACGCAGATGTTGTTTCCTTTACAACACACAAGGTTCTTCGCGGACCTCGCGGGGGAATGATTGTTTCAAAGGCCGAGCATGCTGCGGCTTTAGACAAGGCTGTTTTCCCAGGGATGCAAGGCGGTCCAATAATGAGCGCGGTTGCCGGAAAAGCTATTGCGTTAAAGGAAGCTGCCCAACCTGCTTACCAAGCGTATGCAAAGAAAGTAATTGAAAATGCGCAGGCACTCGCCGCATCTTTGGAAACAGAAGGAATGCGCGCAGTTTCTGGCGGAACTCAAACTCACCTGGCTTTAATGGATATTCGCGGAACTGGAATTAACGGAAAAGTTGCAGACGAGCGGTGTGGACTTTCTGGAATAACTTTGAATAAGAACTCAATTCCATTTGATACAGAGACTGCAGCAGTAACGAGTGGAATTCGCGTAGGCACAGCCGCGACAACAACTCAAGGAATGGGCGTTGCAGAAATGAAGCAGATCGCTTCACTCATCGCACGCGCAATAAAAGATGGCGATAATGAATCAAAGGCGGCAGATATCCGCGCTGACGTTCATTCACTCACCGCTAAATTCCCTGTTTATCCTCACGCATAAATTTATAATTCATGCGCGAATATCTCTTAACCGCTAGTTTCGCGGCTGCTCTCTGCTTCCTAATAACACCGTGGATAGCTCGCTTTGCCATGCAATCTGGTGCGTTTGTAAATATTCGTGCGAGAGACATGCATAAATCTCCAACACCGCGCTGGGGTGGAATTGCAATGTGGGCATCGATGGCGATAACCATGTTGGTTGTGAGTCACCTCCCGCTTGTAAGTAAGTCGTTTGGTCGAGAAGCACAAGGAATTTTCTTGGCTGGAACATTTGTGATGTTGCTAGGCGCACTAGATGATCGTTTTGATCTAGATGCCGTCACAAAATCAGCTGGTCAAGCGCTGGCTGCGGGAATACTTCTATTGCATGGAGTGCAAATTTTGTGGCTTCCGATAAATGGAATCCTGACATTGCCGCCGGCAATCGGCCAGGTAGTTACTGTCGTTTTCGTAATGCTAGTAATAAACGCAGTTAATTTCGTTGATGGGCTTGATGGTCTTGCGACCGGAATTGTTGCTATCTGCGGCACATCCTTCTTTATCTTTTCCTACATTCTTGCGGTTGTGAACGGATTTAATCGTGCCGGCGCTCCTTCACTGATAACGGCCGTCCTTGTTGGAATTTGCATAGGGTTCTTGCCGCACAACTTTCATCCCGCAAAAATATTCATGGGCGATTCTGGCGCGATGCTCTTGGGGCTGCTTCTTGCTTCAAGTGCCATAACTCTGACGGGGCAAATTGATTTAAATGCGATTTCTCAATCCAGCTCACGTAGTACTTTTTTACCGCTCTTACTTCCTTTCACGATTCTGGCAATTCCACTTATTGATTTAGGTATGGCGATTGTGCGAAGACTTCGCGCTGGCCGCTCACCATTTGCTGCAGACCGCGAGCATTTGCATCATCGTCTTCTTTCGATGGGTAATTCGCACAGACGCACAACTTTCATTTTGTATATATGGACTGCAATGTTTGCCATCCCGACCGTGATTGCAGCATTTGCTCCACTTTGGATTGCCGCTGTTGTAGCCGTGAGCATGCTTGCCGTTTCACTAGCTATGATGGGTTTGACGAGGTCCCAAACGAGTCAGGAGCTGGTGGATGTCCAATAGCGCAGAAGGCTCGTTATGGAAGGGGGCTCTTATTCCTTCGGCCCTCGTTGCCGTTCTTTGCGTGGCTGGATCTAGTTTGCTCCGACACACCTCAGGTCTCTGGGGCGCCTTAATGGCGAGCGCAACAGTCATTATCTTCTTTTCAATTCACCTGATTATTAATTCGATTTCGAAGAATCTTGACCCGATTGCAACGATGGCGCTGGCCATGTTCTCCTACTTTGCCAAGGTCTTGGTTATGGGAGCTTTTCTGGTCATTGTCACCCGGACAACGACTCCGGCTGCGGTTGACCGACCCGCCTTCGCTGTCACAGCCCTGGCGATAACTGCCGCATGGCTCGGTGGCGAGATTCGAGCGTTCCTCAAGCTCCGTTTGGGGTTACCATTGCCCTCCGCTAGCGACAATGGAGGCTTAGATGGCACGGAGTAACGAAGAAGGCGCAATGTGGTCGATCTTCGGGTACCTGCTTTCAGGGCTCTTGGTTTGGGGCGGAATTGGGGCGGCAATCGACCATTGGGTCATCCACCACAATCACTGGTTCATGCTCGTGGGATTCTTGCTTGGAATGGGCGCCTCGGTCTACCTGGTTTGGCTCCGCTTCGTAAAGGAGTAGTGCTTCTCACCTTTTTTTGAGAGGTTTCTGGCGTCAAGGATTTTAACTTTCCCGTAATAACTTATAAGGTTCCACAGTCTTCCCGTTTACCCTCTATTGGGCTCTTATGTAGGAGTTTGTGTGCGCGCTTTTGCTTTTGAAGGGGGCTTCGTCCCACCTAGCACTGCCGACTTCAACCTCCCTCCAGCTTTTGGAAATAGTGCTTTCACAACAAAGCCAATCCTTCTTGTTTTTCTCTCAGTTATCCTAATTTCCGTCTTCTTTATTGCCTCCTCGCGCAAAGCACTTGTTGTTCCAACAAAATTGCAGTTCGCAGGTGAATTGATTTACGGCTTCGTACGTAACGATCTTGGTAAGGAAATTATCGGCGCAGAATTTATGCGCTTCGTTCCACTTCTTTTCTCATTGTTTACATTCATTTTGACAAACAATATTTTCGGAATCGTCCCGCTTCTTCAATTCCCGGCGATGTCGCACGTTTCATTCCCATATGTACTTGCTGCCTTTCCATTCATCGCTTTCCATTATGTTGGCATCAAAAAGCAGGGCCTTGGACATTACCTAAAGGGCATTGCATTTATGCCTGGAGTTCCAAAAGCTGTTTATATTCTTTTGACTCCAATTGAGATTGCGACCTTCTTCTTAGTTCGCCCACTAACTCTTTCTTTGCGTTTGTTTGCAAATATGTTCGCTGGCCACCTGCTTCTCCTAGTTTTCATAATGGGCGGAGATCACCTTATTAAAGGTGTTATTGGACTAAAGCTTGTTGCTCCATTCTCATTCACCCTCGGCGTTGTCATGACATTCTTTGAATTCATGGTTCAGTGCTTACAGGCTTACATCTTTACTCTTCTTTCAGCGCTCTACATTGCTGGCGCGCTGTCTGACGAGCACTAAAAAGTTCTACTAACTACGAAACGCACCACCTACAGAAAGGCACCACAATGAAAGGCACACTCAACCTGGTCGGTTATGGCCTATCAGCAATCGGACCTGCAATTGCAACAGGCTTGATCTTCGCTGCATACATCAACGGCGTTGCTCGTCAGCCAGAAGCTCGTAGCGTTCTACAGCCAATTGCGTTCCTTGGATTCGCACTTGCTGAAGCGCTTGCTCTGTTCGGTCTCGTTCTCGCATTCGTTCTCTAATCCCGAGTTATTTCTTACTAGCTAATAATTAGGAGTTTTGAGTGAAAACTAGGTTTGCAGCTGAAGCAGCAACAAATCCGTTAATTCCGCACACAGCTGAATTAATCGTTGGTTTTATTGCCTTCACTTTGCTCTTCCTTGTTCTTCGTAAGGCAGTTGTGCCAATGTTTGAAAAAGCATTCGCAGCTCGCACCGAAGCAATTCAAGGTGGCATTGAAAAGGCAGAGCGCGCACAAGCAGAAGCAGCAGAAGCTTTGCAGTCATACACTGCACAACTTGCTGATGCTCGCGGTGAAGCAACAAAGATTCGTGAAGAAGCGCGCGTTCAAGGCGCTGCAATCATCGAAGATCTTCGTTCACGCGCTCAAGAAGAAGCTGCTCGCATTACAGCACAAGCTCACGCTTCAATCGAAGCTGAGCGCCAAGCAGCGATTACTTCACTTCGTCTCGAAGTTGGTTCGCTTGCAACTGATCTTGCATCCAAGATCGTTGGGGAAGCTCTAGAAGACCAGGCTCGTCAATCTCGTGTTGTCGATCGCTTCCTTGAGGATCTTGCTTCAGAAAAGGGGCGCAACTAAACATGTTGAACCTTGGTGGAAACTCTCGTCAGTCGCTTTCGGCGATTCGTATTGTGCTCGATGGAAAGCTCAAAGGCGTTTCATCAGCTGAGTGCACGGCGGTTTCTACAGAATTGTTCAACGTGCTTCTTGCTCTTCAGTCCTCGGGCGCATTGCGTCGTGCGGTGACTGATCCAGCACGCGACCATGAAGCAAAAACTGCGCTTGTCACTGATCTCTTTGCTGCGTCAACCTCTAAGTCAACACTGGACTTAATCGTTCAGCTTGTAGCACTTCGTTGGTCACGTACCTCAGACATCATGCACGCAATTGAGCAGTTGGCTGTAGAAGCAGAAGCAACTGCGGCTAACACAGAGGATCAGCTAGACCAGGTTGAAGAGGAGCTCTTTGCTTTCTCGAAAGTCTTGGTTGCTAGCAACGAACTTCGTCAAGCTTTGAATAGTTCCTTGGATTCAGGGGACCACAAGGCTGAACTTATTAAGTCAATATTTGGCGGTAAGTACGCAGCTTCATCTGTTCGACTCTTGGAACAGCTCGTTCGTGTTCTACAGCGTCGAAGCATTGAGCTCGCACTTCTTGCTTTTATTCACGGAGTCACGGCTCGTCACAACCGCCTACGTGCTGTTGTTCGCAGTCGAATTGACCTTTCCCCAGCGCAACGCGAGAAGTTGGTTTCAACTCTCACAAAGCAAATGGGTCAGCCAGTTCATGTCTCTGTTGAGATTGATGCCAGCGTTATCGGTGGTGTCGAAGTCCGCTTTGATGATGAAGTCATTGACGGAACCATTAGTAATCGTTTGGCAGAAGCGGGCAGATCGCTCGCAGTTTAAGAGCTCTTTACTAACACCCAGTAAAGAGAAGTAATAAGAGGATCGAGGGAGTAGAAATGTCGGAGACAACAATCCGTCCTGAAGATATTCGTGATGCGCTTGCAAAGCATGTCGCGTCATACAACCCAGGCGCTGCAGCTCGCGATGAAATCGGTGTAGTAACCGAGGCAGGCGATGGTATTGCGCGCGTTGAAGGTCTTCCTTCAACAATGACAAATGAACTTTTGAAATTTGAAAACGGAACTCTTGGTTTGGCTCTCAACCTAGACGTCCGTGAAATCGGTGTCGTTATTTTGGGTGAATTCACCGGCATCGAAGAAGGCACAACCGTTCGACGCACTGGCGAAATTCTCTCGGTCCCAGTCGGAGACGGATTCCTTGGTCGCGTTGTAGATCCACTTGGCCGTCCAATTGATGGCAAGGGTGAAATTGTTGCTGAAGCAACTCGTGCACTTGAACTTCAGGCTCCTTCTGTTGTTCAGCGCCAACCAGTTAAAGAGCCAATGCAAACAGGTATTAAGGCTATCGACGCGATGACAGCTATTGGTCGCGGACAGCGCCAGCTCATCATCGGTGACCGTCAAACTGGTAAGACTGCGATTGCAATCGACACCATCATCAACCAGAAGGAAAACTGGAAGAGTGGCGATCCAAAGAAGCAAGTTAAATGTATTTATGTTGCTATTGGTCAAAAGGGTTCAACAATCGCTTCTGTTAAGGGTGCGCTTGAAGAAGCCGGTGCAATGGAATACACAACAATCGTTGCTTCTCCTGCATCAGATCCTGCTGGTTTCAAATACCTAGCTCCCTACACAGGTTCAGCTATTGGTCAGCACTGGATGTACGCCGGTCAGCATGTATTAATTATTTTTGATGATCTCTCAAAGCAAGCCGAGGCCTATCGCTCAGTATCACTACTCCTTCGCCGTCCACCAGGCCGCGAAGCGTATCCAGGAGACGTCTTCTACTTACACTCACGCCTACTTGAGCGTTGTGCAAAGCTTTCAGATGAACTTGGTGGAGGATCAATGACTGGCTTGCCAATCATTGAAACAAAGGGAAATGACGTTTCTGCCTTCATTCCTACAAACGTTATCTCTATTACCGATGGTCAGTGCTTCCTTGAAACTGATCTATTCAACGCTGGCGTACGTCCGGCTATTAACGTAGGTATCTCAGTTTCTCGTGTTGGTGGTTCAGCTCAGACAAAGGCGATTAAGAAGATTGCTGGACGTTTGCGCCTTGACCTCGCTCAGTATCGCGAACTCGAAGCATTCGCTGCTTTCGGTTCAGATCTTGATGCAGCCTCAAAGGCACAACTTGAGCGCGGAGCTCGCATGGTTGAACTCTTGAAGCAGGGCCAATACAGTCCTTATTCAGTCGAGCGCATGGCTGTTTCAATCTGGGCCGGTACAACTGGCAAGATGGATTCAATTCCTGTTGCAGACATTCGCCGCTTCGAAGCTGAATTCCTTGATTTCGTAGCACGCGAGCGTTCATCCATCATGGATGTAATCTCAAATACCCGTGAACTTACTGACGATACCGTTGCAGCACTTGACGAAGCAGTTACTGCTTTCAAAGCGCAATTCAAGGCGACAGAGGTAAAGGCCTAACTCATGGGTGCTCAACTACGGATTTATCGCCGACGGATGCGCTCCGTTAAGGCGACTAAGAAAATTACGAAAGCGATGGAGTTAATCTCTGCCTCTCGTATCGTCAAGGCGCAACAACGCGTGGCTGCCTCGTCTCCGTATGCGAATGAAATTACAAATGCAGTAGCAGCGATTGCAACCTACTCGAACACAGATCACCCTCTTACTGCACAGCACGTTAATGCTGGAAGAGCGTCCGTGTTGGTCATTACCGCAGACCGCGGTATGGCTGGTGCTTACTCAAATGCCGCTATTAAAGAAGGCGATTTACTGATTGCTTCTCTAAAAGAGCGCGGCCTTGATGTTCGCGCTTACTTGGTTGGACGCAAGGCTGTGAATTTCTATAAGTTCCGTAATCGCGAGATTACTGGATCTTGGACGGGCTTCTCGGATAACCCAACATTTGAAAATGCAAAAGAAGTTGCATACGCGCTTGCTCAAGAATTTCTTGGCGACTCAGATGAAATCCATATTGTTTACACAACTTTTAAATCAATGATTACTCAGCAACCAGTGGCTGCTCGCATGTTGCCAATGGTGCTCGATGGCGTTGTAAAGCCTGAAGGCTTGCTTCCAGAGTATGAGTTCGAGCCAAACGCGACTGAGGTGCTCAATTCGTTGCTACCTCGTTACGTTGAAGCTCGAGTATTCAACGCAATGTTGCAATCTGCTGCCTCAGAGCATGCAGCACGCCGACGTGCGATGAAGTCAGCAACAGATAATGCCGATGAACTAATTAAATCTTTGACTCGACTAGCTAACGCAGCTCGTCAGGCAGAAATTACACAAGAGATCAGTGAAATTGTTGGCGGCGCAGATGCGCTTGCCTCAGCTAGCGCAGGGAGCGAATAATGACTCAGTCGACTAAATACGGACGCGTTGCTCGCGTAATTGGACCAGTTGTGGATATTGAATTCCCAGCTGATGCAATGCCAGCAATTTTCAACGCCCTCCATGTGGATGTCTTGCTCTCAGGGCAGACCCGATTGCTGACACTTGAAGTGGCACAGCACATCGGTGACAACCTCGTGCGCGCGATTTCGATGCAACCTACAGACGGCATGGTCCGTGGTTCTGAAGTTCGCGACACCGGTGCGCCTATCTCTGTACCAGTTGGAGATGTCACTAAAGGACACGTATTCAACACACTCGGAGAGTCACTCGACGTTCCTACAGCCTCCCTCGATATTAAAGAGCGTTGGCCTATCCACCGCACAGCCCCTGCCTTCGATCAACTTGAGTCAAAGACCGAGATGTTTGAGACAGGTATCAAAGTTATCGATCTTCTAACGCCTTATGTTCGCGGTGGAAAGATTGGTCTTTTCGGCGGTGCAGGTGTTGGTAAGACAGTTTTGATTCAGGAAATGATTTACCGCGTAGCTGAAAACTTCGGTGGTGTATCTGTGTTCGCCGGCGTTGGAGAGCGTACTCGTGAAGGAAACGACCTTTTCCTTGAAATGACAGAAACTGGCGTTATCAACAAAACAGCGCTGGTCTTCGGTCAAATGGATGAGCCACCTGGAACGCGTCTTCGCGTAGCACTTTCAGCGCTAACAATGGCTGAATATTTCCGCGATGTTCAAAAGCAAGATGTGCTTCTCTTCATCGACAATATCTTCCGCTTCACTCAAGCTGGATCTGAAGTTTCAACACTTCTAGGTCGCATGCCTTCAGCTGTGGGATATCAGCCAACACTTGCTGATGAAATGGGTCAACTACAGGAGCGCATCACATCAACTCGTGGTCACTCAATCACATCTATGCAGGCAATTTATGTTCCTGCCGATGACATCACCGACCCAGCTCCTCACACAACATTCGCCCACTTGGATGCGACAACGGTGTTGTCTCGTCCGATCTCCGAGCTTGGTATTTACCCAGCTGTGGATCCACTTGACTCGACATCACGCATTTTGGATCCTCGCTACATCGGTGAGCATCACTTCCGTGTTGCAAACCGCGTGAAGCAGATTCTCCAGCGCTACAAGGATCTCCAAGACATTATTGCAATCTTGGGTATCGATGAATTGTCTGAAGAAGATCGCATTTTGGTTGGTCGCGCTCGTCGTATCCAGCGTTTCCTTTCGCAGAACACATTCGTTGCAAAGGTATTCACAGGCATCGACGGTTCATTCGTTCCGCTTTCAGAGACAATCGAAGCCTTTGAAGCGCTTGCTGATGGAAAGTACGACCACGTTCCAGAACAAGCATTCTTTATGTGCGGCGGTCTAGACGATGTAGAGCGTAGAGCTGCTGAATTGGCCAAGGCATAATTTAAATGGCCACATCAAACCTGATTGTTGAAGTTGTATCCCCAGACAAGCGCGTCTGGTCTGGGGAAGCAACGATGGTTTCAGCGCGAACACTCGAGGGCGATATCGGTATTTTGCCTGACCACGCACCTCTACTTGGTGTATTGGTCGATGGAAAAGTTGAAATCAAAACAGTTGGCGGGGAGAAAGTTGAGTTCACGATTAATGGTGGATTTCTTTCAGTTTCGCAAAACCACGTATCAGTGTTGGGCCAAGCAGCAGAATAAAAAAGCTTTAATTTGAAATTCTAGAAACCTCCGCGCCTAAGGCACGGAGGTTTTCTGCAAAGTGGGTATAGCCACGATCTACGTGATAGCCATCTTCAACAACGGTTATTCCTTCACTCACCAACCCCGCTAGCACCAAGCCGGCACCCGCTCTTATATCTGTTGCAACCACAGGAGCTCCTGAAAGCAAAGGCAAGCCGTTAATTGCTGCGTGGTGGCCATCGACTGTGATGTTGGCACCTAAGCGTTTTAATTCGTTAACAAACATGAAGCGACCCTCAAAAACATTTTCGGTGACCATTGAATGGCCTTCAGCAATTGCATTCATACAGATTGCCATTGGCTGCAAGTCCGTTGGAAAGCCGGGGTAGGGAAGGGTGACGATATCGATTGCGCGTGGACGGCGATCCATTCGAACTCGGAAGCCATCTTGAGTAGTCGTAACGACTGCGCCGGCCTGAACTAATTTATCAAGGGGAATAGCTAAGTGGTCTTCGCGCCCACCAATTATTGTTATATCTCCCTGAGTCATTGCAGCGGCAAATGCCCATGTGCCAGCAACAATTCGATCTGGCAGAGTTGAGTGTGTGGTCGGATTGAGTTTTTCAACCCCTGAAATCGTTATAACGTTGGAGCCAAGTCCAGAAATATTTGCACCCATCGAAATTAAGAATTCTCCAAGGTCAACAACGTCTGGTTCGCGCGCGGCATTATCAATTGTTGTGACACCTTTTGCCATGACCGCAGCTGTCATAATATTTTCGGTTGCACCAACGCTAGGGAAACTCAATGAGATTTCCGCTCCCTTTAGTCCATCAGGCGCGGTTGCAATTACATACCCATGTTCTGAATGAGCTTCGGCTCCCAGGTCTGCTAATCCTTTAATGTGGAAGTCCAGTCCTCGAGAGCCAATTGCATCCCCTCCCGGAAGAGCAACTTCGGCTTTTCCAAGACGAGCAATTAACGGACCAAGAACATTGATTGAGGCTCGGAGTTTTCGAACTAGATTGTATTCGGCGCGATGTCCAGGAATTTCAGGAACATCAATGATTAATCTCTGGAGGGCGTTGTCGTAATCAACAGTGCATCCCAAACTTCTAAGTAGATCTGACATGATTTCAACGTCTGCAATACCAGGAACGTTGTGAAGAGTTGTCT
The DNA here is from genome assembly GCA_903898555.1 of uncultured Actinomycetes bacterium. Classification (GTDB taxonomy): domain Bacteria; phylum Actinomycetota; class Actinomycetes; order Nanopelagicales; family Nanopelagicaceae; genus PALSA-747. The sequence goes on along the minus strand of CAIUFY010000134.1, from coordinate 9,968 downwards.
TGCCAGTAGCCAGAAGCGCCGCTGCCATCAGCTTTAGAGCCGAGTTCTTGGCGCCACTTAGGGTCACTGAACCCTCAAGGCGGGCCGGGCCATGAACTTCAAAGGAAAGTGAATTTTCCATATCCAGGCACCAAACCCTTCTGATTCGTGTAGTTTCAAGTGGTCACATCTTAACGGCTCGATTAGGCTCCACCCCATGGTTAACCTCACGCGTATTTACACAAAAACTGGTGACGACGGCACAACTTCCTTGGGAGATATGAGCCGTACTTCAAAGAACGATCCTCGTCTTGAGGCCTATGCAACGGTCGATGAAGCTAATTCATCTCTCGGAGTTGCGCTAGCTCTCGGTCAGATAACTGACCAAGAGATTAAAAGCCTTTTGATTCGGATACAAAACGATTTGTTCGATGTTGGCGCCGATTTGTGTACGCCCGTTGTGGATGATCCAAAAGTGGAACCACTTCGCGTTTTAGAGTCACAGGTCATTTACTTGGAAGAGCAGATTGATAAATTCAATTCAAGTCTGGCCGAACTTCGCTCTTTCGTTCTTCCTTCAGGTACGCCTGCTGCCGCGCTTCTTCATACGTCAAGAACAGTTGTTCGTCGGGCAGAGCGAGCAACATGGAGCGCCATTCATTCATTCGGTGGAGGAGTAAATCCTCTCACCGCTAAATATCTCAATCGACTCTCGGATTTACTTTTCGTAATTGCAAGAACAGCAAACAAAGATGAAGGCGATGTACTTTGGATTCCAGGGGCTAATCGCTAGCGATTAAGAATCGGTGTGTAAATTGTGCTGGGAACAGATTCGGTTGCCGCGCTCATCCAGCACTTTACATTTATTGCGCCCACGTTCAAGTTGTATGAGGTGAGTTCATTGGAAACTCGAGCTGGCAGTTCGCTAAGTTCGGCTTGAGATTGAATATCGGTTATTGCATTTGCTGCTAATCGCGAAGCTATATCTTTTTGTTCAGCAGCTGTAATTGCGCTGACGAGCGCGTTTATTTTCGCACCTGCAATTTGTCGCAGGCTTTGTCCAGAAGCAACATAACCGTAGAACTTATCCTTCTTCATCCCGAGAGTTTGCAAAATTAGATCTTGATTTGGAATCAGTGGCTCTGTGCTTACAAGAAAGACCGGAGTCACAGTATGAGCTCTTGTGCCAGATAAGAGCATCCTTAACGTTCCGTATGGAACGTAAGATGTTATGTCGGCAAAGCTTGGCCCGAAGATACTGGCATTGACTTCCCACCATGCGCAGTCGGTGGCTGATGCGATGTATACGGCACCGCACGCACTTGCTTCACAAGCAGCCACGGTCTTGGCCAAAGTCGTCTTGGAGGAAAGTAGGCCAACTAATTCAGTTCCGCTTGGAACTCGAGCGTAGACGCCGTCGTTTTCTTTGAAACCTTTTGGTGGCCAGACAGGCTTTGGAGTTGGCTTGACCGACTTTCGTGCATAAACCTTTCGTTTCACGACAGGCTTCTTTGTAACAGTTTTCTTTGCAGTCGTCTTCTTTGGAAGAGCCTTTTTAGTGGGCGCAGCCTTTGATGTTGCTTTTGGCGTCGGTTTTGCCGTCGCAGCAAAGGAACTTGGCGCTGTGATTGTCAGAATCAATAGCGCTGCTAAGAATTTCTTCACGTATTTGCCCACTTAAATTTCTTAATTGAGAATCCAATTCCAATCGCTGTCCAGACCACCAACACGATTGCAGTTCTGCCCACTTCCCACGATTTTGCGACTTCTTGTTGGACGAAGCTATCTGGAAGAAAAACCGATCTCATTCCCTGCGTTAACCATTTGAGTGGGAAAATCGCTGCAAAATCCTGCATCCATTTAGGCAGTTGGGTGAAAACAAAGAAAACACCGCTGAAGAATTGAAGAATAATGACGATGGGTGAGACGACAGCAGATGCACCTCGTCCACTTTTGGGCACTGTTGAAAATGCAATCCCTAGGGCTGTTGTACAAGCGCTACCGACAATTATTAGCCAAGCGAATCGGATCCACTTAGAAACCGATGTTGGCATATCAAGACCGAACATGGCGGCGCCAAAACCCATCAAGAGTGCAATCTGTACAACAGTGGAAACGGTAACCAGAATTGCTTTCCCAATAAAGTACGAGGCTGGTGACATAGGAGTACCGCGCAAACGCTTTAAGGTTCCAAAATCCCGCTCCATTGGAATGGTTATTGCTAGTTGCTGGAATCCAGAATTCACCAAACCTGTTGCAATCATTCCTGCGACGAAGTACTGACTGAAAGTCACACCAGGAGCAATTGTGTCTTTGAAAACTGAACCAAAGATAAAGAGCAACATAACTGGGAAGAAAATAGTGAATACAACCGATTCTCTCTGTCGCAAGAATTGCTTAATTTCTAGCCGACCGCGAAGTAGGCCCAGGCGCATCACATTCATTCTGTTGCTCCGATCATCTGGAGGTAAATATCTTCAAGACTTGGCCTAATTACTTGTAGCTCTGGAACTTCGCCACCCATTCGGGTTGAAATTGTTGCAACATCAGAAGTGGGAGTGGAGGTAAATCGTTCGTGCTGCTTTCCACCTTCAACCCATGTGATTCGAGCCTGCGCAAGATGCCTACCCCCAAGTGTCTCTGGTGGCGAAATCTCAATTATCTTTCCGTCTGCAATTACTGCGACACGATCGGCTAAGGCTTCGGCTTCATCGAGATAATGCGTTGTCAAAAGGATAGTTGTACCTTCGTCGCGAAGTGTGCGGATTAATTCCCAAAAAGCGCGCCTTGCCTCAGGATCGAATCCCGTGGTTGGTTCATCGAGAAAAAGAAGTTCGGGGGAGCCAATAATTCCAAGTGCGACATCGAGGCGACGTCTTTGTCCTCCTGATAGGTTGCGAATTTTGTCATCAGCTTTTTCTGATAGACCCGTGAGCGCTATGACGCTATCTGGATCCTTCGCTCGAGAATAGTATTTAGCGAAATGGTGCACCGTTTCGCGCACGGAAAGGTCTCCGGCATCGGCTGAGCTTTGTAAGACTATTCCGATTCGCTCGCGCCATGAATAGGTTTTATCTCCTAGTGCTTGAGGATCCTCGCCTAAAACCGTTACTTCGCCACTGTCTCGGAATCTGTAGCCTTCGAGAATCTCAACGGTTGTGGTCTTACCTGCCCCGTTTGGTCCCAGGATGGCGAAAATTTCTCCATAAGCGACCTCAAGGTCAATTCCAGCGACGGCATATTTGTCGTCATACTTCTTTGTAAGCCCTTTGATTGATATCGCCGAAGTACTCATGGGGTAAATCTTGCCGTAAAGAGTGGTGATGGGCTAATCCCTGCGAGAACAAATGTAGGAATAGATGGAAGAATATGAGCGTGAGCCCTCGTAGAAATCATCCAAAACGCGCGAAGGGCAACGAGCCACAACGCGAATTGGGACAGTCCTTTGAGGCAGTTGAGGAACATGACGAAGGAATTTATCGCGTCCGGAGAATTACAGGGTCTAGTTCATCAAAGCCATACCGATGCCCAGGATGCGATCAACTTATCCCTACGGCAACACCTCATATTGTCGCGTGGATACATGAAGACCTGGAGACTCGGCGCCATTGGCATACTCCTTGTTGGGAGCGAAAGGATCGCAGGCAACCTCGTGTTCAGCGCTCCCGAAATGCTCCACGCTATTAAGGATTAGTGTCCGTATAGAGTTTTAATGATTCCTTTTATGATCTTGTCTGCAAATTTACTTCGCTTGAAAGTTGTGAAAGCCAACGGAATCGCAAATCGAGTGGCAACAACAGTTCTTGGATAAGTAAATTCCAAGAGCCCTTCATTTCCGTGAATTCGTCCGTATCCACTGTCTTTCACGCCACCAAACGGAACTGAAGCAACGGCTGCAAAAGAGAAGACGGAGTTAATTGAAACCATCCCGCAGTTTAGTTGTGAAGCAATTGCATTTCCTTGACGCTTTGAAAAAACAGCTGCTGCTAATCCGTATGCCGATGCATTTGAAAGTCGGATTGCTTCAGCGATGCTACTTACTCGATTAATTGCAAGAGTAGGGCCAAATGTCTCTTCAGTCATAGCGGTGGAATCTTCTGGAACTTCCAACATAATTGTTGGAGCGACCATTCCATCGTGAACAGAATTTACGCCACCAACTGCGAATTTTGCACCTTTATTCGCTGCATCATTTATATGGCCTTGAATAATGTTGAGTTGCGAGGGCATTGTTGCCGGCCCATAACTTTTGCCTTCATGAATCTTTTCTGCCATTTTCGTGATTGATGCAATAAATTTATCGGCGACTGAATCCATTACATACACGCGTTCAGCACCTATGCACGATTGACCAGCATTAGCCATCCCAGACCAGAGTGCATATTCGGCTGCAAGATCTACATCTGCATCCCCAGCAACAATAACTGGATCTTTTCCGCCGCATTCAAGGACGACTGGAATCATTCGCTGCGCCGCTGATGCAGCAACCATCTTCGCCGTGCGAGTGCTTCCCGTAAAGGAAATCTTATTTACCGCGCTTTCGGTTAACGCGCGACCTGTGTCTGGTAAACCTGTGATGACGTCAAAAACTCCGGGGAATGGTGCCACTTCATCAAATGTCTTTCCTAGCCATACGCCAACGGCGGGCGTGTATTCACTCGGTTTGAAAACTACGGTGTTACCAGCAGCGAGTGAATATGCGATAGAGCCCATCGGAGTAAACATTGGGTAATTCCATGGCCCAATTACTCCAACAACCCCATACGGCGAACGTTGGACTTTTGAAGCCATGTTGAACATCAGCAACCCAGAGGAGCGTTTTTGGTCGGCAAGTATCGTAGAAGCCTTTGATGCTGCCCACGATAGTTGCTCAATTGCAAGACTCGCTTCTAGTGTGGCATCACTTAATGGTTTTCCAGTTTCATCGGCAATGAGTTGGCCAATCTCATCCAATCGCGCAGTCAACAGCGCGGCCCACGATTTAAGGATCTTCTTACGTCCCGCATAGCCCAGGGCTACCCAGGAAGGAGCTGCCGTTTGCGCGGTGGAAACTCGAAGATGAACTTCCTCCGCTGTCGTGTTTGGAAATCTACCGATCTCGGCGCCAGTAACAGGGCTGATGCTTGCGAAGTCTGAGGTGGTCATTGGGAAAGACTAAACTGATTCCATGCCAGAGTTAATACGCCCCAGCACAATATTGCCGTCGCGTCGCACTCCTTTTACTCTTCTCACGCAAGACGGCCATCGGCTTGTAGGCGAAGTTGCTTCACCACTTGGTGGGCGAACAGGGTCAATTTTGGCTTTGCATCCAAACCCAACAGGGGGAGGAATGATGGACAGCCACATATACAAGAAAGCGGCTAATCGACTTCCCGAAATGGCTGGGATTGAAATAATTCGTTTCAACACTCGTGGAACAGAGAGTGAAGCTGGAAAGTCTGAAGGCGAATACGATCATGGAAATTCTGAGAAGTTTGATGTTGAAGCGGCGATTGCATATTCTTTTGATACTTTAAATGTTGAAAACCTTTGGGTTATGGGCTGGTCTTTCGGCACCGATTTGGCCATTAGGCACGCGCGTGATCCTCGTATCAAAGGTTTAATTCTTCTGAGCCCTCCGCTGAAATATTCCAAACCAGAGGATCTTGAATTCTGGAGAGAGGACTCGCGCCCGATTACAGCGCTTGTTCCAGAATTTGATGATTATTTACGACCTGCAGAAGCAGCAGTCGCATTTTCTTCAATCCCGCATATTCAATTGATAAATGTCGACGAAGGAAAACATCTTTGGGTTGGCGAACCTCAGGTTTATAGGGTGCTCACTGAAATTACAAAGATTATTGCTCCAGAAAAGTTGCCATTGCCGTTGGAGTACTAAGCAAGATTTTGTTTTGGAAAAACAACTTCTTCAAGAATTAACATAACTGCCGCTGCGACTGGAACTGCAAGCAAACCACCTACTGGACCTAACAAGCTTGTGCCCAACATTGCCGCCAAGATAGTTACCAAGCCAGGCATCGAAAGAGATTTCTTCATGATTCGTGGCATGACTACGTAATTCTCAATTTGAACATAAATGACGTATGTAACGAAAACGATAATTGCCGTTAGCGGAGACTTTGTTAATGCAACTAAGGTAAAAATCGTACAACCCAGGAAATGTCCTATGAGCGGAACTAGCCCGCAGAGGAACACAAGAACGGCTACGGGAGTCGTGTAAGGCACATGCAGAATGAGCCCAAGAAGCAGAGCAAATATGCCTGCAATTACTGCGACAGTGGCTTGGCTTGCGACAAACGCACCGACGCGAGCAATAATGGCATCACTTAATCCAGCAACTCGAGCGCGACGTGAAATTGGGACGAGACGATAAGCAACGCCAGTTACCTGAGGAAGCGAGGCTGTGAAATAGAGGGTCAACACAAGCAAAGTAAGCAGGGCAAAAGCGCCTGACAAGACGGCCTTCCCGACGCCCACAACTCCACCAAAGGCACTTACAACAAATTGACCGTCATGAATGCTGGCATTGATCTTCTTTTGAAGCGCGTCTACAACCCCGAAATGTTGATTGAGATTATTAATTGTTGAATTATTTTTCAGACTAGATACGAGAGTTGGAGCATTTCTGATGAAAAGGTTTATTTGATCGATCATCGGTGGGATGACAATCCAAGAAAACAGCCCGACGACGGTTAACACGATTGCCACGATTAAGCCCACGGCAGCACCGCGCTTCATTCCACGGCGTTGAAAAAATTCGACTGCTGGATTTAGGCCAGCTGCGAAGAACAACGAGATAAGGATGAGTACGAAGACTTGACTAGCTCCGGCGAGTGCCCGAAGAAAGGTAAGGGAGATAAGCGCGCCTGCGGTTGCTAAGAATCCAAAATAAAAGGGATGGCCATGGTTCAGGGGAGCACCGGCCATTCCTAAGTCAACCGGCTTCTTAGGCGCGGGCGTCTTCTTGGTTATTTTCAGATGAGGCTTGCGAATATCCATGCTGGGAGTTTACGCCGAGGAGGTGGAATTTCTCACGCAAAGACCTTCAAAATGTGCGAGGGCAGGGAGTGCCGGTGCGAGAGGATAGGCCAATGAGCGAGCTAAAGATTACCGGAGCAGGCGGTGACATTTTTGCGCTCTACAACATGACATGGCAGAAGCCGCTTGAAGATTGGACCGAGGACCCTCAGCTCACGGATATGCGAGGAATTTCCCGTCACATCGTGCGCTTGGTTCGAATGGGCCCTTCGGATGAAGAAATATTTGCCGTCAAGGAAACTGTCACCGAATTTGCCAATCGCGAATATACGATCTTGCGCGAACTTGCACATAGGGGAGCGCCAACCGTTGAACCTGCTGCTGTGGTCGAAGGTCGCCTAGATGTGCGTGGAAACGAATTACCACCAGCCCTCGTAACTCGCTACCTGCCCTACTCCCTCCCGTATCGAGTAATTTTGTCGCGTTCGATTACCGCCCACGAAGTCAATCAAATGGCTAGCGCGCTCGCTTTATTGCTCGTTCGGCTTCATCTCTTGGGCTTTTGGTGGGGAGATTGTTCGCTTTCAAACACTCTCTTTCGCCGCGATGCCACTGAATATGTCGCCTATCTTGTTGATGCTGAAACCGGGGAATTCCACGACCGACTCACAGACGGTCAACGCGAACATGATTTAGAGATTGTTCATTTCAACGTGGCTGCTGAACTCGAAGACATTATTTCTTCTGGAGTGGAACTTCCCGGAGTGGATCCAATTCGCTCCAGTGAGGCTGTTATTCGTCGATACCGCCGTCTTTGGGCAATGTTAAAAGAACCTCAAATTCTTGATCCAAGTGATCGCCATGCTGTGGAACGGGCGATGAGAAACTTACAAGACTTAGGTTTTGCAGTCGAAGAAGTTGAAATAGTTGTTGATGGAGAAAAAGGAATGTTGAAGTTTTCTCCCAAACTTGTTGCAGCCGGTTATCACACAAACCGTTTGAAAGAACTGCTTGGCATTGATGCAGAAGAATTCCAAGCAAAACGTCTTCTTGCATCATTTGATCGCTTCCGCGGACGACAAAAACCTCCGCGCTCTGAGCTGGAAAGCGCGCGAGTATGGCTTACTGATGTTTACCAGCATGTGCTCGAGCAAATTCCAAACGAACTTCGTGGCAGAGTCGAGCCGGCACAAATGTTTCACGAAATATTGGAGCATCGCTGGTATCTGGGAGAAAAAAACGGGCTTGATTTAGGGTTGGAAAATGCGACAAAGGACTATATAGCAACAATTCTGCCGACCCGCACTGACTCTGGTTCAACTGTGCTTGAGTCTGCGGAAGCAACTAACATACCCTCATGAGTCGCAATCAATTTGGAGAACTCCCAAAGAATCTCGCCCAAGCCGTTGATCTGAGTTCTCTAGGTAAACCTCCTGTGCCAGCTCCAGAAGTTGGAATTGAAATTACCCAGGAAAACCTTGTCGCCGAAATACTTCCCGCCTCAAATGCTCAAGTCGTTATCGTGCTTTGTTGGTCTCCGCGAAGTGCCCAGTCTCGAGAGATTCTAAATGTACTCGGAGACTTTAATAACGCAGATTCAACAGGAGAAAATCCTTGGATCTTGGCCACAGTAAATGTTGATAGCGAAGCGGCCGTTGCGCAAGCGTTGCAAGTTCAATCAGTTCCAATTGCAATCGCAATAATTCAAGAGCAGCTTGTTCCGTTATTTGAATCAGTTCCGCCGAGAGAGCAAGTTCGAATGGTGATAGACAAGGTAATTTCACTCGCTGCCGAACGCGGTGTTGGAAATGCACCTACTTCCGAGGTTGCTGAATTTGCTGAACCAGCAATGGAGCCTGAAGAGGCACAGGCGCTGGAAGCTCTAGAGAAGAGTGATCTAGCAGGCGCAGTTGCAGCCTATAAGTCGTGGCTTGTACGTTCTCCAGGGAATTCGATGGCTGAGCTAGGGCTCGCTCAGGTTGAATTGATGGCCCGCATCGAGGGCGATATTCCTTCTGAAATATTCGCAATAGCCTCTGCTCAAACCACAAACCTAGAGATTCAATTAAAGGCTGCAGATATCGAAGTTGCACAGGGAAATTTTGAAGCTGCATTCAGTCGATTGATTTCATTTGTCCGCGCAGCATCGGGTGATGAAAAGAAAGCCGCGCGCGATCATTTGCTTGGTCTGTTCAAGTTAATTGACCCATCGGATCCGCAACTTATAAAAGCGCGACAAGCTCTCGCGAGTGCACTATTTTGAGCAATTTAGTCTCACGTTCCGAGCGTCTTCGGCTTCAATTCTTATTCGGTCTTTTTGGCCTTGGACTGATGGCTTTATCTGCTCGCACTCCTGATTTAAAACACAATTTGAATGTCAGCAATGGAACTTATGGAGTAATAGTAAGTTTCGGGGCTGTTGGCTCAGTTATAAGTCTGCTTTACATGGGCCGACTTGTTCATAAAGTTGGAATTCTGCCAACGCTTTATACGAGTGCCACAGCTCTGTATATTCTTATTGCGAGTTTGCCACACATCCACACTCCGGCTATATACGCGTGTGTAAATATTATTATTGCGATTACCTTTTCATCTCACAATATTGCTCTCCACACTCAAACTCTTCAGCGTCAGGACGAAAGCGGTGAATTGCTTCTTCCAAGGATGCATGGATCATGGAGTATGGGTGTTCTCGCTACGGTAACAACAGCGCTCCTGGTTACATCCCGAGTTTCATTTGCTTGGCACATTGATGTCTTAATGGCAATAACGTGGGTTTCAACCATGTTTCTCATTCGAGCAGGGCGCGCAAGCTTTGCGAGAAAGTCCAACGAGTCAGTGACGATGGAACGCATTTCTCTTGCCCGACTTCGTCGTATTTTTACATTTGATAAGTCGATTATTGTGGCGTTTGCACTTGGAACATTTATTGAATTCGCTAGCGGCGATTGGTCGACACTCGTGGCAAATCAGGAAATTGGCGCAGGAAAGAGTGCGAGCGTCTTGGCCTA
>CAIUFY010000133.1 GCA_903898555.1 uncultured Actinomycetes bacterium | reverse complement strand
ATCTCGGCCGATGTTGTCGTAGACAAAAGAGCTGGGGCAACAAAAGAGAGTGTACGAACACGGCTTCGAATTGTTGGAATTACATCTACATCCGATGGGGCGCACAAGATCCACACTGTCCGAAGTCCTGGTTCTTCAATTGCTTTAAGCAACGCATTAGCTGCGGAATCCGTTAACCGCTCGGCGCTCTCTAAAATCACGACGCGATAATTTGCAACCGATGGGCTCCACGATGCCCGTTGAACTAATTCGCGCACATCATCGATCTTGATTGAAAGCCCATCGGTGCGAATTAATTCCAGATCACCATGTGAACCTGCCAAGACCGTTGCGCACTCATTGCAGGTGCCACATCCCTGTTCCTTGCAAAGCAAGGATGCCGCGAACAAAAGCGCCGCCTGCTCGCGCCCAAAGCCCGTAAAGAGCCACGCGTGGGTCATCTCCTGGGATTCAGAAGCATCGCTGGCCGCAGCCCTTGCTGCTAACTTCAAGACTGGCACGGCCTGCTTTTGGCCCTTCAGAGCGTCAAAAACACTCACAATTAAGCCTTTTTGTCGGTCTTATTGATCTTCAACAAAGGCAGCGCCGCAACACGTTCGCGGATCGCCTCCTGAATCGCCTCAACCGATTGCTGGGCATCCACCACGACATAGCGGTCTGGATCAACCCGGGCTAAGTTCAAGAATTCGTTTCGTACTCGCTCGTGGAAGTCCAAAGGTTCAGATTCCAAACGATCGCGTGAGGTCAATCGACCAATTCCGACCTCAGCCGGTAAATCCAAAATAATTGTCAACGTAGGTGTCAATTGTTCTGTTGCCCATCGTGAAATTCTCGCAACCTCAGATGGTTGCAACACACGGCCTGCACCTTGATAGGCAATCGAAGAATCCAAATAGCGATCAGTAATCACAACAGTGCCCGCATCTAATGCTGGGCGAATCAAGGAATACACATGGTGCGCTCGATCAGCTGCATAAATCAGAGCCTCTGCGCGTGGAGAAATATGCCCCGTCTCGTTCGCAAGAAGAATGCCACGAAGTTGAACACCTAAATCAGTTCCACCTGGTTCGCGAGTCAGCAAAACTGTTTCGCCGGTTGATTCCAAATACTCTTTAAGCAATTTGCTTTGAGTTGATTTACCCGAACCTTCGCCACCTTCAAATGAAATAAATACACCTTGGTGAGTTGCACCGGTGATTGCTCCGAGTTCACCACGGAAAGCCATCATGATGTCAGACCACAAGGAAATGTTTGGGCGATCTTTCATCCGGCGATAAGAAACAATTCCTACAGTCACGCTAATTAGCCCCGCACCAAACATCGTGAATGCTGCGCCGTTATAAGAAACGTGGAAGTGATAAACATTGAATGTGTGGCGCCCCACGGCCGCGGCCACTGCGGGTGCAATTGCTAGAACGCCAACCAAAGAGATACGAATGAGGGATTGCACGAAGGCAAATGTGCGACCACGAACTTCATCCTCGACTTCAAGGCCAAGCATCGTGAAGCCGGTGACCCATGAGAGGCCGGCAAATGCACCCAATAAAACGACTATAAATAAGGCTAAAACGAGGTTTGTAACCATCGCAAGGAGCAATAGGAAGAATGAAGAGACGGTTAGCGATGCGCCAAAAATTCGGCGGCGAGAGAATTGCCCAAAGATCTTTGGTCCAAGTGAAATGCCAAGTGCGAGACCTAGGAAGACAGCGCCAAACAAAATACCGTAGGCGGCATCACCAGCATTGAGATCGCCCACAAATGTACGAGCCAATCCGATAACAGCGCCGGCCGCAAAGAACGCACCGAGCATGCCAAAGATCAAACCGCTAATTACCTTGTTGCTCTTTACGAACTTGAAACCTTCAAACAAGGACTTGCCAATGTTTTCACTCTTCGCTTTTGCATCAGCCGCTCCACGAGGAAGCATCTTGAGTTGGTAGACAACAAAAGCTGTATACAAGAAGGAGAGCGCGTCCACATAAAGAGCCAGATCTGCTGGTGTTGCAAACTTGGTGTGCTTCAAGCCAGCGCCGGCAATCGCAATCAGCGCAAACACAATCGAAGCGACGGGAGCAGTTCCATAAGAAGCAAGAAGTGTTACTTGGTTAGCTGATTCCAGCTTTGCTTTAGGTACCAAGTTAGGGACGGAAGCTTCTTTGGCGGGGGACCAGAACAAGGTCACTGCTTCGACCAAAACAGTTGCCGTGTAGAGCCAGAGGTAATTTCCAACGATTGGAATTGAAAGGTACAAACCAAAACGCAAAATATCGCAGACAATCATGAGGCGGCGGCGATCAAAACGATCGGCAATCACGCCGGCTATTGGTCCGAGAAATACAGCTGGTAACAAGCGGACGATAAAGACACCGGCGATAGCAAAGTTCGCCTTTTTGTAATCCGAGCCCGCTAACTCTTGAGCGAGCGCAGTTGTGGCCAACAAGCCGAGCCAATCACCAAAGGAGGAGAAGGCCATCGAATTCCAGAGCTTCCTAAAAGCCGGGATTGACAACACACTTCTTGAATCCGCCTGCGCCGGGGCGCCGGGATATGGCATCTGCTGTGACATAGGAGAGAGTCTAGAGCCGCCCAACGCCATCCCCAGGCTTCCAAGAAGGTTGTAAAAGGTTACCTTTTACAACTATCATTCATGCTCGAGGGGGTCATCAAATGGGAATACCAGTAAAGCTTTCTGATTCTTTGGTTGAGCAAGCAACAAGAATCGCCAACCACGAACATCGGTCTGTCCCCATGCAAATTGAGTATTACTTCAAAATTGCGGCCATCATGGAAGCTAATCCCGACCTTTCATTTAAATTGATCAAAGAGATTCTCAAAGCTGATTCTGAGGAAGCCACCGAGGAATACTCCTTTAACTAATGCGTCCGCGAATGGCTTCTCGCTTACCGCATTCAGTCCACAGAAGAGCTGAAATTACTTACTTTTGGAAGTCACGAAAATTTTTACCGCGATTTGAAGTGACCCCGCAGGAAGATTAAGCGGCCCTCTATTTACTTATCAGCTGGCGTATTTGTTGCTCTTCACAAGGATTGTCTTCACTTGCTCCTCCGATAAGCCCCATCTCTTGCGGCCCTCGTGCGTTTGCGGTGGCCACGATGGCAACAAGCCATGCGACAACACGGCTAGCTCATAGCGCGTATCAGCCAGACCCTTCCTATGAAAGAGCTCTGCCCAATCAGGCCGATGACCTTCGTCAATTGCTCTGAGGATCGAATCCACAGCCTTCTGTACTTCGTGAATTGCACATACCAACTCTTTATAGCTTTCCATCACCGCTCCCTCCGTAGGCGCGGAAAGTTTCTCACTCGAATCTGAGAACACCCACTCAGGATTATGGGGGAATCCCCCTGATGAGAATTTCCAAAATTCTTGAAGATAAAAATTTGAAGGTTACTCGTTCGCCAGGCAACTTTTCTTCACACTGCCACTCTGTCAGAGAACCGGCAATTAATCACGTTATTCGAATATCCCGTTGATTCTCATTCCTAACCGGTCTAAAACTACATTGGGGATACTCTTAGGAAACCACTCGACAAGTTGAGCAGCT
>CAIUFY010000132.1 GCA_903898555.1 uncultured Actinomycetes bacterium | reverse complement strand
GGGGTGGAGCAGCTCGGTAGCTCGCTGGGCTCATAACCCAGAGGTCATAGGTTCAAATCCTGTCCCCGCTACTATGAACGTAACGAAAATCCTCGACCCCTCTTCAGGGGTCCTGGTTTCAACTGTTGTAGATAAAACCGTCGCGGCGATTTCCCACAATTGGCAGCAAGGCCGACCAGCTCACGTCGTTCTCACAGGCGGTCGAACGGGCACTCAAATAGCCCAAACTCTAGATACTGAAATATTTCGGTTGGTCACTTCAAATCAATATACAGATCAACCTGAATTACATATCTGGTTTAGCGACGAGCGCTTTACGGATTTATCAGATGAAGATCGAACAGATACGAAAATCATTGCAGCTTTTTCTAAGAGCGCTGAACTCAACGAAGTCTTACTGCGCTTTCACCGAACATCATCGCCTGCGCTTATGACTCTCCATGACGCCGCAGACCAGTACGCAGCTGATTTAGAGAGCCAATTGGGAGAGAAAAGGTTTGACGCAGTTCTCCTGAGTATGGGTGAAGATGGGCACATCGCCTCTTTATTTCCCGGGTTGGCAACAACCGCACATTCTACGAAAATGGCTGTGGCAGTAGATAATTCTCCCAAGCCACCTGCCGAGCGAGTTAGTATCAGTGTTGATCGACTAGCAAATTCTTCGGCAATTTACATTTTTGCTCTTGGCGAAGGAAAACGTGAAGCCCTAGTAAATTTCTTGACACATAATGTAGGACCGGTAGCCCTTCTTCAAGAAGGAGCCACCTTTGGCCAAATGGTAATTGCAACTGACTTACGAATCTAAGAGAGTGAAGCGGAGAGAGATATGAGCACAAAACTTCAATTTACGATGGTTGGGCTTGGACGAATGGGTGCAAACATTGCACGTCGGATTCAGAAACATATTGATCCAACAACACCAGTAAGTATCTCGGTTTTTGATGTCAGCGCAGATGCAGTAACGGCTCTCTCAAAAGAGGGTTTTACCGGTTTGAATTCGCTTGATGATCTTGCTCAATTCAATAACGATGAAAATCCCCAAATTGTTTGGGTGATGGTGCCTGCGGAAGTAACAAAGGAGACAATCAAGAAAATAGCAGAACATCTTGCTCCTGGTTCAACCATCATTGATGGAGGAAATACTTTTTATCGCGACGATATCGCCAACGCTGATTGGTTAGCGGAGAAGAAGATTAATTTTGTAGACGTTGGAACCTCCGGTGGCGTGTACGGATTAGATCGTGGGTATAGCCTGATGATTGGCGGCGATGTAGCTGTCGTTGAACGCTTAAATCCTATTTTCAAAGCGCTTGCTCCTGGAATTGAAGCTGCTGAGCGGACAATCGGAAAAGACGGAACGCCATCACAAGCAGAATATGGTTATTACCATTGTGGTCCAGTCGGCGCCGGGCACTTTGTAAAGATGGTTCACAATGGAATCGAATACGGTGCAATGGCTGCCTATGCTGAAGGTTTGAACTTGCTGCACGCCGCAGGTGACGGAATAAAACACCCAACATCTGTCGGAAACCATAACGAGACAAAATATGATTTAAACCTTACTGAAATTACTGAGGTTTGGCGGAGAGGCTCTGTGGTCGCTTCATGGTTGTTGGACCTGACTGCAATCGCCTACGAAGAAGATCCCTCACTTTCTTCATACGAGGGTTCGGTTTCTGACTCTGGAGAGGGTCGTTGGACCGTGCAGACGGCAATTGATGCTGGAACTCCTGCAAATGTCCTCAGCGCATCGCTCATGGATCGTTTCTCAAGTCGCGGCAACGGACTTTATGGAAATAAAGTTCTTTCTGCCATGAGAAAGAAATTTGGCGGCCATGTAGAGGTAAAGAAGATAGCGTACTAATTATTCCTAGAAATATTCAAAAGCGCCCAGCCGATGTGCTGGTTATGTTTGGTGCGACAGGTGACTTGGCGAAAAAGAAGCTCTTTCCGGCTCTTTACAACATGACAAAAAGTGGATTTCTCAATGTTCCAGTTTATGGAGTGGCGTCATCTAAATGGGATCACACTCAATTTGCTCAACACGCCATTGATGGCATTCTCGCAGCGGTAAAGAATCCAGATCCAGAGGTATTGGAAAAACTTGATTCGCATTTAGATTTGATCGTTGGAAATTACGAATCTCCAGAATTATATGAACAGCTTGCCGAAGTTTTGAAAGATAAAGTTAAGCCAGTTATTTATTTGGCCATCCCACCATCGGCATTTGAAAATATCACACAGGGCCTAGCGCGAGTAGGTTTAACAAATCGCTGTCGCCTTGTCGTTGAAAAGCCATTTGGTCGCGATTTGGAATCGGCTGAGCACCTGCAGAATGTGCTTGAAGCAGTCCTTCCAGAGAAGCGAATCTATCGAATCGATCATTATCTTGGTAAAGAATCGGTTGAAGATATTTTGATTTTCCGCTTTGCGAATTCTATTTGGGAACCGCTTTGGAACCGCAGATATATCAACAGCATACAAATCACCATGGCCGAAGATTTTGGTATTGAAGGTCGCGGAGCTTTCTACGATGGCGTCGGTGCAATCCGAGACGTACTACAGAATCATCTGCTGCAAGTTCTTGCTCTGATTGCGATGGAACCACCGGCTGATATGTCGCCCGAGTCTATGGAAATGGAAAAGCTAAAAGTCTTCCGCGCCATTTCAGAGCTAAAGCCGGAAGAAATTGTTAGAGGCCAATACGTTGGTTACTTGCAAGAGCCAGGCGTCGCACCTCATTCGCAGACAGAAACATTTGTTGCTGCGAAAGTCCACGTTGATTCGTGGCGTTGGGCTGGTGTCCCATTCATCATTCGTACCGGTAAAGCTCTTGCTGAAACGACTCTTGAGGTAATTGTTGAATTCAAGCAACCGCCTCGTATGCTCTTTGCGGAAACGCAAGAAGCTTCACCTAATATTCTTCGCTTCCGCTTAGGCAAGAAGGATGGCGTGGACATCGAATTGATGGCTAAGGCTCCTGGCGATCACCTTTCGACGATCCCAGTGCAATTAAACGTGGAATTTAGCGCTGCACTTGGAGAACGTCAGGAAGCATATGAACGTTTGATCAGAGCAGCGATGATGGGCGACCATATGCGCTTTACGCGAATTGATTCAGTACTCGAAACATGGCGAATCGTTAAGGACACTCTAAACAATGAGTCGCCAGTACATCCTTACTTCGTTGGAACGTGGGGACCTGACAATGCCGAAGAGCTCGCCGGCGGCCATTGGATTGATCTCTAGAATTATTTCATTTCTCGCTTAATGACAATTGCCGCATAGGCAATTCCATCGATTGCGGCTAAATGAAGTGTGGAATCAACGGGCAAATCGCGATTTACGACTGCTGCAATTTCTGGATGTAAATCAGTAGTAGCTCGACGAACATAGTTTGCCCCACCAATCAGCACCCTTCTGTCTTTGGGAAATTGTGTGTTGTCACCAGAGTTGTCGCGCACTACAGCCGCGTAACCGCGTTCTGTGTTGTGGCTATAACCAGTTGAAAGAAAATCAAATGGTGCTTTCATTTCATCGATAATCAAGTTGTTGACCTTTGTGCCTTGGTTCTTTAGGACTGAAGATATACAAGAACGAATCACACTCTCATCGAGAATGGTTCCAGCAACTTTTCCTAATGGGGCAGGAATTATCACCAGTTCAGTAATTGAGAAATGTTCAGTAGGAGAGTAAACGCTTTTTCGGGAGCCGTGCTCTGAATTTCTAGCAATTGCACCGCTGGACTTTCGCCCAAATATCCTGGAGAAGAAACCCATTACTTACTCCTGTTTACCGTCAAGAAAATTAAGAAAATCACTGTGCAGTTTTCCATTACTAGAGACTCCGCTGCCTCCGTGTGGCCCATCTACGCCATCAATATTTGAGAACTTACCTCCGGCTTCGCGCACAATGATGTCGAGCGCAGCCATATCCCAAAGGGCTAATACGGGCTCAACAGCAATATCCGCTGCGCCTTCGGCAACTAACATGTGCGACCAAAAGTCGCCAATTCCGCGTGTTCGCCAAACCTTTTCTTGCAACTTCAACATCGCATCCTTGCGCAAACCCCAGCCAATTAAATCACTGTACATAAGTTGAGAATCTTCAAGTTTTGAAACTGCAGAAACTCGAATTCTTTCGGCAGCTGATCCATTTGTTGAAACAAAAGCACCATTTCCTTCTGCCGCACTCCATCGACGTGCAAGAGCAGGAGAGGAGACAACGCCGGCAACAACTTTATGATCTGGGGAAACCAAGCCGATAAGAGTTGCCCAAACAGGTATTCCGCGAACAAAATTCTTTGTTCCATCAATTGGATCAATTACCCAGTAATACTTGCCGCTTGAATCACTCGCCGGATCTGGTGCTCCGAATTCTTCACCAATCACAAGATCATCTGGGCGATATTGTGTGATGATTTCGCGAATCTTCTTTTCAGTTGCCTTATCAGCATCAGTAACTGGAGTTGTATCTGGTTTTGTTTCAATAACAAGATCATTTGCCTGGAATCTATCTAAAGTTATTGAATCAGCGGCATCAGCCATTTGATGGGCTAAGGCCAAGTCAGCTAAGAGATCGCGGGGCGTTGAGTTCACCGGAGAAGGCTACCGTTCACTGAGCAAGCCGCGTAGATTCGCTAGTCGAGCCTTTGTCTCATCTGTAAATTTCCAATGATTTAGAGCGCAATCTTCCTCGTCATGAGAGCAATTACGGGGGCAGTGCTCAATTGCTTCATTGAATTCTGAGAAAGCGCGGATAACTCTCTCGCGTTCCACATGTGCTAACCCAAATGATCGCACTCCCGGTGTATCGATAATCCAGGTTCCCTTGTCGTGCGGAACTTGATCAAGTGAAAGTGCAAGGGCGCTTGAAGATGTATGACGGCCCCGTCCAGTGATTGTGTTTACATCACCCGTTGCCCGGATGTCATCTCCAAAAAGAGCATTCACGAGAGTTGATTTACCCACTCCGGAATGGCCTAGCAGAACCGTTCTCTTGCCCTCGAGAGCCTTCTTGAGTTGTGCTAAGTCTGAATCTCTCTGGACTTGAATCGATGGAACCAGCAAAGTTTCATAAGGTGCCAGGAATTCGGTGGGATTTGCCAGGTCGCATTTAGTCACAATTATTAAAGGTTTAATACCTTGATCAAAAGCCACTACGAGCGCTCTATCAACAAATCCATGTCTTGGTTCTGGATCTGCTGCAGCAATGACAATTGCGATTTGATCAACATTTGAAACAATCATTCTTTCAAATTGAGCAGCATCATCGACGGTTCGAGTAAGAACGTTGCTTCGTGGTTGAACGGCAACAATTCTGCAAAGGGTTCCAACGCTTCCCGATATATCTCCTACGAGTGAGACAAGGTCTCCAACGACTACAGATTTTTGCCCAAGTTCTCGAGCTTTCATCGCAGTTACTGGCTTGTTGTGTTCAAGCACCAGACACGTGGTTCGACCACGGTCTACGCCGATTACTCTTCCTTCAATGGCGTCTGCGTGCTCGGGGCGGTCTTTTGTTCGAGGACGAGTTCGACGAGATGGGCGAATGCGGACATCCTCTTCATCATACGAACGAGAGGTCATCGAACTTCCTCAATCAACCTTATTTACTTCGAAATATTCTGCGAGAGAAGATCAGACCAAGCGCCTGGAAAGTCGGGCAGCGTCTTCTGTGTGGTGGCAATATTTTCAACGTCAATTCCAGCAATTCGAAGCCCAATCATTGCACCAGCTGTCGCAAGTCGATGATCTTCATAGGTATGAAATGTTCCCCCGTGAAGTGGAGCGGGAGTTATGTGAAGCGCTGTTTCTTCTTCGACCACATTTCCACCAAGCGCGTTAACTTCCCGTGCAATTGCGGCAAGTCGATCTGTCTCGTGCAGACGCAAGTGACCAATTCCGCGGAGAGAGGAAGGTGTATCAGCCAGAACGGCCAGTGCGGCAATAGAAGGGGTCAATTCACCGACGTCGTGAAGGTCGACATCAATTCCATGAATCGTGCCAACGCTGGAAAGAGTTAAGTCAAAACCAGATTGTGATTTCTCAAACTTTACCTCAGCACCCATATTGGTAAGAATAGAACGAAGATGATCACCTGGTTGAGTAGTTGATTGTGGCCAATCAGTTATCGTGACGCTGCCACCGCAAATCATTGCAGCTCCCATGAACGGTGCCGCGTTGGAAAGATCGGGCTCTATTGTGATCTCGCGTCCGTGAAGAACTGTTGGAGAAACACGCCACTCTTTATTATCGATAATTTCAATTGCAACACCAAGCTCTCGAAGCATGTGCACTGTCATATCAATATGGGGCATGGATGGGAGAGATGTTCCTGTATGACGAATCGTAATTCCAGATTTTGTAGCCGGAGCAACAAGAAGGAGTGCGGAAATAAATTGGCTTGAAGATGAAGCATCTACTTCAACAGTGCCACCTTGAAGTTGTCCATGCGAATTCATCGTCATTGGAAGTGCGTATCGACCGCCGTGCTCAATTGAGACGCCGAGAGATTCAAGTGCCGCGATAACTGGTCCCAGAGGTCGCTCGTGCGATCTTGGGTCGCCATCAAAGTGGAGAATTCCATTTGCCATTGCGGCAACAGGTGGTAGAAAACGCATGACAGTCCCGGCATTTCCAACATCAATGTGGGCAGGACCAAAAAGCGGTGCAGGAGTAATTGTTAAGTCGCCGTTTTCTGCTTCTTCAATTGATATGCCTAAAGCCTTGAGACCGCCAATCATGAGGGCAGAATCTCGAGAATGAAGGGGTTTTCGCAATAATGAAGGCGAGTCGGAAAGTGCCGCAAGAATTAGTGCGCGATTCGTAACGGACTTAGATCCGGGAATTGTGACACGAGCATCGAGGGGCTTCATCCCGCGATACGGCGCACTCCACAAATTCGTCATATAGGGAATCTTAACGCAGCCACCCTGCGCCGTGATACTCGTTGATAGGCTGACGCTATGTGTGGACGGTACGCCTTAAGCAAGCTTCCTGCGGAATTAATCGAAGAATTTGAAATCTATACGGGCAAAACGCTTCCACTCTTGCCAGCCGACTGGAACATAGCTCCAACAAAACAGATTTATCTCATCCGCCAAGACGCGGATTACAAACGAGAATTGGTTACTGCCTCATGGGGATTAATAGCACCGTGGAGTAAAACCATGAGCGAAGCGATAAAGTCGCAATCTATTGCAATTAATGCGCGATCAGAATCCGTTGACGTAAAGCCAACTTTTCGAAGTGCATTCCTTTCTCGAAGGTGCTTGATTCCTGCGGATGGATATTATGAGTGGGCAACGGAACTAAGTGCGCCGGCAAAACAACCTTTCTATATTTCAAGAAGCGATCAGAAAACATTGGCCTTTGCCGGGATTTGGGATCGTTGGATTTCACCAACAGGAGAAGTAAAGGAAAGTGCATCAATCATCACTCGACAGGCTGTCTCCCCACTCGCGGAAATCCACCACCGAATGCCGACCTTCCTGCCTGTCGACCGTTGGGACTCTTGGCTAAACCCCCAGATTCAACGGGTTGATGAAATTAGAACTCTTATGGATGTAGCAAGCCCGGCAGAGGGCTTGCAGGTCTATCCAGTCGGTAGAGCGGTCAATCTCGTTCGAAATAATGGTCCTGAGCTCACGGTTCCTGTGGAACTGGGGGAGCCAGAAACTCTCTTCTGACCCGCGTGGCGGTTGGGAATAAAGCCTAAAGGCAAAAGGTTATCTGGATATGGCTGTAGCCTTATTAACGATGAAAGACGATACAAGTTCCCAAGTCGTGCCTGCAGGAAAAGGTGGCGTCGCACTTTCTGGTGGAACAGAATCGGTTGTGCAGCGCAAGGAAAGATTTGAGCGCGATGCCTTTCAATACACAAACCAATTGTTTGCAGCAGCTATGCGTTACACAAAGAATCCGAGTGATGCTGAAGATCTAGTTCAAGATACTTATGCGAAAGCCTTCGTCTCTTTTCATCAGTTTGAAGAAGGTACAAATCTCAAGGCATGGCTTTACCGAATACTAACGACTACGTTTATAAATAATTATCGTAAAGATCAACGCCGCCCATTGCAATCAAATGGCGGGGAAGTTGAGGATTGGCAGCTCTTCGATGCTGCTTCGCATACAAGTGACCAAGGCAAGAGCGCCGAGGACGAAGTTCTT
Source organism: uncultured Actinomycetes bacterium (assembly GCA_903898555.1). Classification (GTDB taxonomy): domain Bacteria; phylum Actinomycetota; class Actinomycetes; order Nanopelagicales; family Nanopelagicaceae; genus PALSA-747. The sequence goes on along the minus strand of CAIUFY010000132.1, from coordinate 7,017 downwards.
GAAAATATCGCGGACGTTGATATAAAACAGGCACTCGCCGATATGCCCGAAGAATTTCGCATGGCAGTTTATCTAGCCGATGTTGAAGGATTCGCGTACAAAGAAATCGCAAAAATTGTCGGAGTCCCAACAGGCACTGTTATGTCGCGTTTGCATAGAGGCCGCAAGTTGCTTCGCGAATCCCTCGCTGATTACGCGAAAGATCGCGGATTTTCTAAGGCAAAGGAGGGGACAGAATGAGTTGCGGAAATCCTCATGAGACGCCTTGCCACGATGTTCTACATTCACTTGTCTTGTTTATTGACCATGAACTAGAAGACCAAAATCAAATTCATCAGATTGAAATTCATGTTCAAGAATGCCCACCTTGTAACAAGGAATTGCAACACGAGCAGAACGTTTTAGTTAAATTGAAAGAATTGATGAGTAAATCGTGCAACGAGACAGCCTCGGCGGCTCTTCAGGAAAAACTTCTTAGCCAAACCGATCAACTCGCTCAGCAGATGCAGGCTCAGTTCTTTGGTATGCCTAATGTGCTTACTTCTCAAGTATTTACGCAGTACAGCCGAACGGAATTTACAATCGATGGCGTGGAGACTCGAATTGAGATTGAAACGACAGAAATCACTCACCATTTTGAATCCGAGGAAGAGTAAATCCCGACCAATTCCTTAAAGTACGAGTAAGTTTTCTCTCATGGATTACGAGGCGTTATTAGGTTGCGTGGGAATGGCTTCCATTTCCGTGCGCCCTGGGGATACATCCGTTGCCCTTGGAATTAATGACTTATCCGTTGTTGCTTCGATGGCTATTGTGAATGTCATTGAAAGCGCCTGTAGCGCGGCCGTGATTGATTTACTGGATATTGGCGAAACAACCCAGACTGCAAGTATTGCGCTGGAAATATTGACCACGGTAACCGTTGGCGAGGAACTTCGTGCAACTGCTCGATGTATCGAAATCGATGACACGCTCTTTACTTTTGAAGCAGAGGTGACTCATTTAAATAGAACAATCGCCACTGCAGAAGTGCAGCGGCGATTGGTAGATAGAGTTTCTTATATGGCCCGGATTGCTGCCGAAAGAATCAATTCCTAATTTTTCTACTTACTACTTTTTTGTAGCCCAGAAAATTTCTGCAATCTCATCAATTTTTCCTAGAAGCTTGTCAGCAACTGCGACATCGTTTGAACCCTTTGTTCCACCGGCGCCTGCAAGTTTTGTTGCTTCATTAAATAGGACATGAAGCTGTGGGTATGCTTCAAAATGATTTGGCTTGAAGTAGTCAGTCCATAGAACCCAGAGGTGATGCTTAACCATCTCTGAACGTTCTTCCTTAACCGCAACAGCGCGAGATTTGAAATCAACGTCGGTAGAGGCAGCATACTTCTCCATTGCAGCCTTCACGGACTGGGCTTCCAACTTAGCTTGAGCAGGGTCATAGACACCACATGGAAGATCGCAGTGAGCAAGAGCCACTACTGTCTTTTCGAAAAACTTCATATTTCTCTCCTTGTTATAAATTGGATTAACAAATTACTCCAACGACCGGGCTTACCTTTCGAATCCTACATATGTGAGACTACTACTCCTATGACTTTCTTGCCCATTCCAATCCGGCGCGTGAAGGTTTCTGGCAATTCAATGTTTCCCACAATTCGAGATGGAAAAAGTTTGTTCTTTCACGGTGCAACGCGGGGGATAGGGGTCAACCAAATTGTCCTTATTGAGCGCGATAGTTACCCCGGTATTTTTTATATAAAGCGCGTGAAATCTGTGCAGGCCGAGGGTATCTGGGTAGAAGGAGACAACAGCGCTGAATCAAATGATTCAAGAAAGTGGGGCTACTTATCGCCTCACGAAATCATTGCCGTTGCCTTTCGGCGTTATCGCATGAAAGCTAGCGAGTAAAAGCTTCCATCGTTAGCGCATTTTGTTCTTCCTCGTGCAAATGGTGGCTACCGGTTGCAGGGCTGGCGGTAGCGCGCCGAGAGACTCTACGCAAGGTGCGGCCGTTAAATGAATTTGCAGTACGTAGGCCGATGTAAGGGTACGGACCTTGGTTTGCTGGTTCATCTTGAACCCAAAGAAGTGTTGCGTTCGGATGCTTATTAGCTTCCTCGACCATTTCATTCACTGGGAATGGGTACAAGAGTTCTACACGCACAATTGCTGTCGTCCACTCTCCAAGTTTCTCGCGTTGTGCCAGAAGGTCGTAATAAACCTTTCCAGAACAGAAGATAAGTCGAGTTGCGTTTTGAACTACAGGATCTGCAATCACAGGTTTGAAATGTCCGGTTGTGAAATCTTCAAGTCCAGAAGCCGCCGCTTTTAAGCGAAGCATAGATTTAGGTTCAAAGACAATAAGCGGACGACGCGCAGAATTCTTAATATGCCAGCGGAGTAAGTGGAAATACTGAGCAGGGGTTGAAGGCTGCGCAATTGTCATATTTTGCTCTGCTGCAAGTGATAAGAATCGTTCGATACGAGCCGATGAGTGATCTGGGCCTTGGCCTTCATAACCATGTGGCAAGAGCATAACTAAGCCAGATCGTTCACCCCACTTTTGAAGTGAGGACGAAATAAATTCATCAACAATTGTTTGAGCTCCATTGGCGAAGTCACCAAACTGCGCTTCCCAGATTGTTAGAGCCTCGGCTCTTTCAACTGAATAACCGTACTCAAAGCCAAGTGCTGCGTACTCAGATAAAAGTGAATCAAATATAAAGAATTGATTCTCATCCTCAATGAGTCCGCGCAGGGGAGTCCATGTGCTGCCGTTGTTTTGATCGATGACGACCGCATGTCTGTTTGAGAAGGTGCCGCGTCGAACATCTTGTCCGGCCATACGAATTGGATGACCTTCAAGTAGAATTGAACCGAAGGCCAACATTTCTCCTGTTGCCCAGTCCACTGTTGAATCGTTTAGCATCTCGTTTCGCTTAGCCAATTGCGGCAAGAGTTTTGGATGCATGGTGAAACCTTCAGGAATTGCTACTTGAGTTGCAGCAATTCTTCGTAACGTTGCTTCATCGACAGAAGTATTTGTTTCATGTGCCTCAGGAGGCATTGGTTCGCGGAAATTAGGATCAGATTCAGGTTCAACGTTATGGACGGTACTGAAGTCGCCATCAAGTTTAGATTGGTAATCGCGAAGCACTTCTTCTGCCTCTTCAACGGTGATGTCCCCGCGCCCAATAAGAGCCTCGGTATAGAGCTTACGAGTACTGCGCTTCTGGTCAATCAACTTGTACATCTCTGGTTGAGTGAATGCTGGCTCGTCGCCTTCATTGTGACCGCGGCGGCGATAGCAAACTAAATCGATGATTACATCCTTCTTAAAAGCCTGGCGATATTCATAGGCCAAACGCGCCACGCGAACTACCGACTCAGGATCATCGCCATTGACATGGAATACGGGCGCTTGAATCATCTTTGCGATATCTGTGCAGTATGTTGATGAACGTGATGCATGCGGAGAAGTTGTGAATCCGACCTGGTTATTGATTACAACGTGAATGGTTCCACCAACGCGGTAGCCCTTTAGCAACGAGAGGCTAAGAGTTTCAGAAACTACACCTTGGCCAGCAAAAGCAGCATCTCCATGAATCAAAATTGGCATTACTGAATAAGCCTCTTTTGTATTCAGGCGATCTTGTTTAGCACGAACAATTCCCTCAAGAACTGGATTTACTGCTTCCAAATGTGAAGGGTTTGCGGCTAGATAAACTTTTGTTTGAGAACCAGATGGAGCAGTAAAGACGCCCTTTGTTCCAAGATGATACTTAACATCGCCCGAGCCTTGAACTTGGTTGTCATGGTAGTGACCTTCAAATTCTTGGAATATTTGTCCAATTGACTTTCCTGCAATATTTGCAAGAACGTTTAGTCGGCCGCGGTGAGGCATACCAATACAGACTTCATCCAACTTGTTGTCGGCTGCTCCAGAAATGATTGCATCAAGAAGTGGGATTACTGATTCGCCACCTTCAAGAGAAAATCGCTTCTGACCTACATATTTTGTGTGCAGGAATGTTTCGAATGCTTCCGCGCTATTTAGCTTGTAAAGGATGCGAAGTTGTTCCTCGCGAGGAGTCTTCGTCGCACCTGATTCAACATTTTCTTGAATCCACTTGCGTTCTTCAGAGTTATCTATGTACATGTATTCAACGCCGATTGTGCGGCAATAAGAATCACGCAAACGCCCAAGAATCTTTCTCAGAGGCAAGAAGGACTTTCCGCCAAAGCCGCCAGTTGGGAATTCGCGATCGAGGTCCCATAAAGTGAGGCCATGCGTCAATACATCTAAATCTGGATGGTACTTCTGCTCATACTTAAGCGGATCGATATCAGCCATCAGGTGGCCATTTGTGCGATACGAGCGAATTAGCTCTTGAACTCGCGTTTCCTTTGAAATCTGATCTCCGCGAGTTACCTGGATGTCCTGGGTCCAACGAATTGGAACATATGGAATGCGAAGAGCGGCAAAAATCTCATCATAGAAATTATCTTCACCAAGAAGAATCCCGTGAATACGGCGAAGGAAATCTCCAGAAGTTGCGCCTTGGATGATTCGGTGGTCGTACGTGCTTGTAAGTGTGACGACCTTGCTGATTGCTAAGTTTGCAAGTGTTTCTTCAGATGCGCCTTGAAATTCAGCTGGGTAGTCCATCGCGCCGACGCCAAGAATGAGGCCTTGTCCTTGCACTAATCGAGGCACTGAGTGAACGGTTCCGATTGTTCCAGGGTTTGTAAGTGAAACCGTTGTGCCCGCGAAGTCTTCGACAGTTAGTTGACCGCCACGAGCTTTGCGAACGGTATCTTCATACGACGCCCAAAATTGTCCAAAATCAAGCTCTTCACAACCTTTGATTGAGGGAACCAATAGTTGACGCTCGCCGCTTGGCTTTGCCAAATCAATTGCGATACCTAAATTAATATGGTCTGGTTTTCCAAGCGCTGGTTTTCCTTCAACCTGCGTGTAAAAAGCATTCATCTCCGGCATTTGGCGCATCGCTTTGATCATTGCGTAACCGATGATGTGAGTGAATGAAACTTTTCCACCACGTGCGCGTTTCAAATGATTATTAATAACAGTGCGATTATCAATCATCAATTTAGCTGGAACGACTCGAACTGATGTTGCTGTTGGAACGGAGAGCGATGCTTCCATGCTCTGGACAACGCGAGCGGCTACACCTCTAATGGGTTCGGCACTCGAAGCTCCTGGTGTGACGAGAGTTGGGATTGGCTTCACAACTGGATCAGCAGGAGTATTTGGAGGAGTAGTCACAACAGGTGCCACCGTTTCTTGTACTTTGATATCTGTATTAATAATTGGCGCAGCAGTAGGTGTTGCCACGGGTGCAACAACTTGATTTACAACTTGATTTAAAAAGGCAGCGTCATTTGTCGCCGGAGTTGTAATTGCACTTTGTATTTCGCTCTTCAAAACTGATTTTGGAACTGGAGGTGTGCCACCTCGAGGGGCATCAACAAGTGGAGCGCTTGCAACCGGGGAATTTGAAGGCGTTATGTAATCTGCAAAAAACTCATGCCACGCTTTATCAACGGAATTGGGATCGACCAAGAATCGCTGGTACATCTCATCAACCAACCACTCGTTGGTGCCAAATGAGCCACCAAAATGATTAGAAGGTGTGTTGCTTCCCGTTGCCGACACTGGCATGTACTCCTTTTCGCTCGCGCCAAAGTCTAGGGCGCATCGCGAGTGGGTTCAGACATGACCGGAATGTGAGAAGTGTGGGCTGGATTACTCCGTATATCCAAGCAGCGCAGATAGGGCTGTGACCATAGCCAAGAGGCCAAGAAGGGCTCCTAGCCAGATTAACTTCCCGGAAATCATGAAATAGGCAACGCCGAGGGCGATTAGATTGGCTAATAAGGCCGGAGCGCGACCATAGGACTTTCGCTGGGCAAATCCTCGGGCGCAGATGAAAAGGCCAATAGCGGCGATGAGAGCGAAGGAAATCTCTCCGGCCAGAGCTCCTGGTGCAACTACTTTTTTGAAAATAGCCGACACTGAAAGATATAGAGCGAGGAAGATCAGGAGCGCTGACTCAAGGCGTAATAAATATCCTGCACTTTTTCGGGCAAATTCCATGAGCGGGGGAAACTCAGAGTGCTGATTCTCTTCCATGAGTAGAGAATAACGGTTAATTTCAATACATCATGAGCAATCTAGAGTTTTCGAATAATGGACTTATTGATTCACTCACCCATGCCCCAGCACCTGACGTATTTCTAACGAATCTCTCGCGAGAATATGCCGGGGCTTCTAGAGAGAAGCGAGTGCTTTCAATCCTGTCGATTCGTCCGTCTTCACCGCAGGAGCTAACTGAAACTCAGCTTATTTCAATGGCAAGAGTGATTGTGCGTCACTTGAGGTTAGGTGAATATTTCTCTCGAATTTCAGAAGATGGTTTCTGGGTTGCAGTAAAAGGTGATCAGGGCGCTACGAGCAAATTGGCAAAAAGAATTTTGGAAGATTCGCAAGAAAACAAATGGCGCACATCCATCATCGAATGTGCGCCATCTCAGTCATTTGAGCAGTGGCTTTCTTTGAGCGATCAAGCCCACTTTTCTATTTCTTAGAAGCGCACTTCTTGAGCGCTGCTGCAATCTTTGGGCTTTGTTTATCAAGAGCCGCAATCTGAGCCGTGTTTTGCACATTCACGCCATTTGTATTGAGACATGAAATATAGGCTGACTTTAAGAGTGGCTTAGGTGTAACAGTTTTAGGCTTCGCCACTGTTTTAGTTGGAGTTGGAACTGTTTTCTTGATAATTGTTCCAGCGCTTGGATTTAGCGTCCCCGGGCGCTTTGCGTCATCTGCGCCGCCGCGACCAAATGCCGGAAGCAGCGATGCACATGCAGTCATGCCAGCTTGCTGTGCTGCGCTTAATGTTGGGCGCGATGTCGGGAACGATGTTGGACGTGCGGTGGGCGCGCCAGTTGGTGGGGTTCCGTTTTGATTATTTTCTCTGCCACCAAATC
>CAIUFY010000131.1 GCA_903898555.1 uncultured Actinomycetes bacterium | reverse complement strand
CAATATTCAGATTCAGTTGGAAACTTGTATTTCTTTAACAACACGGCTTCTAGCGGTGTGAGTACTCACGCCCTATACGAAATAAGTGCCACCGACTCAACAAGCGGGGCAACTTCTGTTACTGCGACAAACCTTGCAGATACCACGCTCGCTGGGTCAACAAACGACGGAGCAAATTGCCATACATCTGCAAGCGCCTTGGCTCCAGTTGTAACCACTTCCGCGGCTTTTTCAAACTTGACCAACGCAACCGTTGACGTTGCTGGAACGATAATCACAAACCTCAGTGCGGTCGCAACAAATGGTGCGAGTATTTGCTATAGCACTAGCAATTCTGTCAATGCCTCTGGTCCATCTGCCGGTTTACTTAATACATCTCCAACATGCGTTACTACGGCGACGGCTTATCCCTCCAGTACGAGTAGCTCTGCAATTTCAGTCAGTTTTACAGGTTTAAGCGCTGGAACTGATTATTACTATCAGGCGAAGGCGCTCAATGCTGCATCCCTAATGGGCTATGGAAGTGTTGAGCATTTCAAGACCTCTGGTGGAGTCCCGGTGACCTACAGCGTTACCTACGACACCAATACAGCAACGTCAGGATCAGTCCCCATTGACGTAGCCACGTATTCCAGCGGCGACACGGTTACCGCTCTCAGTAATAGCGGAACGCTTGCTAAAACTGGATACAGCTTTGCAGGTTGGAACACCGCAGCGAATGGACTTGGTACGGCAATCGCAGCTACGGCAAGCGCGACTTTCCTGATGTCTTCATCCAACGTAACTCTGTACGCGACGTGGACTGCAATCGTTGTAGCGCCAACTCCAGCGCCAACTCCAGCGCCAACTCCAGCGCCAACTCCGGCGCCAACTCCACCGCCACCCGCGCCATTCATCACGTGGACCAGCCCGAGTCCTATTTACTATCCGGCGGCTCTTTCGGAGACCCAACTCAATGCATCATCGAATTATTCAGGAACCTATCTTTATAGCCCGGGAACAGGAACAGTTCTAACTCCTGGAACACATACATTGTCGGTGTCCTTTACTGTTGCAAGTAGTGGAAATGTTTTGACTGCGCAAGTCACGATTCTCGTTTATTCACCAGTGACCACACTTATATGGAACAGCCCATCACCGATCACGCATCCAACTCCAGTGGATGGAACGCAACTCAATGCAGTGGGGTCGGTTCCAGGTACATACTCATATTCACCGGGATTGAATTCGATTCTTGATCCAGGAACTCATGAATTGACTGTGGTCTTTACTCCAACAGATTCCAACTATCCGCCTGTATCAGGCCGCGTCACCTTGATTGTCAATCCAGAGGCGATTGCGCTACCTCTTATAATTAATCCTCCTTCAGATCCAAATGCAACTACCAAGACCCTGGAACTTAATTCGACGAATGATTCGAGTGTGAAAGTCACACAACAGGGTGAAGGAGTTGACCTTGTTACCTTGCACGGAACGCAAGCCGATATAAAGACTGCGCCTTCGTTTAGCGGACATACGAGCGTTCAGGTAACGATCACGACTAATGGACTTGTTCAAGTTGAGAACATCCCCGTAACCGTTAATCCTGTCCCAGAACCAACATTGGTGGGCCCAACTTCAATCATGAATCCGAAGTCGCTCTTGTCTTGGCAGGCTTCACCAAACGCGACGAGTTATGTGGTCAAGATCAGAGGCGAAGTTGTATGTACAACAACTACGACATCATGTTCGGTGGACACAATTGTTGGACCGTCAACTCAGGTTGAGGTTACCGAAATTGGCGGGGGAGACACACAGACCATCGTGATTCCAACCTTTCACTTAGAGAAGCCACTTCCTGCATTGGTAGTGAACTTTGCCAATAACTCATCCAAATTAACGCTCTCTGCAATGACCGAACTAAAAAGGATCGCCGAGATCGTTAAAACAGAAGGTTTCACTAAACTCGTTGTGTACGGCCACACTGATATTAATCGTGGAGTAGATAACAAAGCCCTATCCAGCGCACGGGCAAATACAACCAAGTCCTATCTTGAGAAATTGCTTCCCAGTGTGAATTTCACAGTGGGAGCATTTGCTTCGAGCAAGCCAGTTGACGGTGGCAAGAATGCCAAAGCGCTGGCATCGAACCGACGTGCAGAGATCTCAATCTGGTAATACAAATCGGGCAATTGATACCTCGATCATGCTGACGGCTTGTTCTGGGTCGGCTTCGAAGGTAATCTCGTTACCTTAGAAGTGGATCCTGGTTGAGGGTGAGCGATGAAAGTGCAGTTGGGCAAGCAAACACGGCTCCTTTTAGGCGTCGTGATTGGCATTGCTCTCAGCGGCGCCACAGCGTATGGAGTGGGTGCTGGTGTGAGCAACACTCCGTCGACAGGCTATTTACTGTGCGCTAATCCCACAACGAAGGTT
>CAIUFY010000130.1 GCA_903898555.1 uncultured Actinomycetes bacterium | reverse complement strand
CAATCCGGGTTGCTATGCAACGGCTATTACCCTAGGGGCGTTGCCTGCAATCTCACATGGACTCATTCACTCAGAAGATATTGTGGTTGTTGCTGCATCTGGAACAACAGGTGCCGGTCGTTCAGCAAAAGTAAATCTCTTGGCGAGTGAAATCTCCAGTTCACTTACCTCTTACAAGTTTGGTGGAGTTCACCAACATACTCCGGAGATTGAACAGTCGCTTCTGAAAGTTTCGGGAAGAAAAGTTCGCGTCTCCTTTACTCCGATATTAGCTCCAATGCCACGCGGTATTCTGGCGACGATAACTGCAATTCTAAAAGCCCCGGTTGATACAAGTAAGGCGCACGAGATTTTTAGTGGAGCGTATTCCGGCGAGGAATTCGTTCACGTTCTGCCAATAGGTCAAATGCCGCAGACATCCTCAGTAACCGGCAGCAACTCAGCACATATTCAAGTTGCAGTTGATGCCCACACAAATCGCTTAATCATTTCTGTCGCTATCGATAATTTGGGCAAGGGAGCTGCGGGTCAGGCGCTGCAAAATGCAAACATAATGTGTGGCTTTAATGAGAATCTAGGTCTATCAGTTCAAGGAGTTCGATAATGGTTTCATTACCGCAAGGTTTTAAAGGGGCTGGCGTGGCAGCCGGGATCAAGAGTTCAGGAAACCGTGATTTAGCCCTTATTATAAATAACGGACCACAGAAATATGGCACTGCGGTTTTCACGTCAAACAAAATCCAGGCGGCTCCGGTGACATGGTCCCGTGAAGTTGTAAAAGATAACGAAGTAACGGCGGTAATCCTCAATAGCGGCGGAGCAAATGCATGCACTGGTCCGGATGGCTTTGCAGATACACATAAAACAGCCGAGTACGTGGCTGAAAAGTTGGGACTAAATGCAGGCGATGTTGTGGTTTGTTCTACTGGATTAATCGGTACAAGGCTTCCTATGGAATCACTTCTTTCTGGGGTTGATCTAGCGATTACAAAACTTACAGATAAGAACGCTGATGAAATTGCTGAAGCAATCATGACGACAGACTCACACCCAAAGTATTTCTCGAAAGAATATAAAGGAGTGAAAATCTTTGGTATGGCAAAAGGGGCGGGGATGCTCGCGCCATCGCTTGCAACAATGTTAAGCGTGATTACAACGGATGCTGTTGTGGAAAGTTCTGTCGCTGATATATTTAAAGAAGTAGCGGGTGAAACATTTGATCGAATTGATTCAGATGGCTGTATGTCAACTAATGACACAGTGACATTCATGGCTTCAGGAGCTAGCGGCATATCTCTTTCAAACGTTGAGTTAAGGGCATTGCTTCTGGAGTGCGCTGGAGATTTGGCGCACCAGCTAATTTCTGACGCTGAAGGACACACAAAGATTGTCGAAATTTTGACAATAAACGCAGACTCAGTAGATGACGCACTTGAAGTGAGTCGTAGTTGCGCGAGAAATAATTTATTGAAGTGCGCTCTCAACGGAGCCGATGCAAATTGGGGGAGAGTATTGGCTGCTGTTGGAACTACAAGCGCGAAATTCAATCCTCATACAATCGATGTTTCCCTTAACGGAGTTATGGTTTGTCACAACAGCGCCCCAGGAGCGGATAGGTCTGAAGTAGATATAACCGGTAAGAACATCCAAATTGTTATTGATTTGAAGGCCGGTTCTTCAAGTGGAACTATTTGGACGAACGATTTGTCAGCGATGTATGTTCACGAGAATTCTGCGTACTCATCGTGATTGTTGTTAAATATGGTGGACACGCTCTTCCTCGCGCCGGGACTCCAGATGCAATTCTTAAAGAAGTGGCGAATTTTCACAACTCTGGCAAGAAGATTGTTCTAGTGCATGGTGGAGGACCGCAGGTAGATGCCGAGCTTTTAGTTCATGGAATCGCGACGCAGATGATTAGTGGTTATCGCGCAACAACACCTGAAGTATTCGAGGTCGTCCAGAAAGTGTTGTCGGGTCAAGTTCTAAGAACTCTTGTTAATCAACTAATCGGTTACGGAGCCAACGCTGTTGGTCTTTCGGCTGGTGATGGCGAAATGATCAGAGCCGAAAGGATGGCTCCGACAGTTAACGGTCAAAGTGTTGACATAGGACTTGTCGGGGATGTTGGAAGCACTAATCCAAGGTTGTTGCGAACGCTTCTGGATGCAGATTTCTTACCTGTGATTTCGCCTGTGGCAGTAAGTGCCAACGGTGAAGGCTTGAATTTAAATGGGGATCTTGCAGCGGGCGCAATAGGGGGAGCTTTGCAAGCCGATGAAGTAATTTTTATGACTGATGTTCCGGGAATCTATAGAAATTACCCAGATTCAGACTCCCTGATTTCAGAGATTTCGGCAGCTGAATTAGAAGATATTGCGTCCACCTTCGCTTCAGGAATGATTCCAAAGTGTAAAGCGGCGCTCTCTGCTTTGTCTGCGGGCGCAAAGCAGGTAAGAGTCATTGATGGACGCGATAGTGCAAATCTCGTACTTGCTTTCGCTGGTTTAGGTGGAACTGTGGTGAAAAAATGAAAAACACTGCTGTATCGCGCTGGAATAGCGCGATGGAACAAAATTATGGCGTACCAGGCATCTCCTTAGTTAAAGGAAAGGGTCTTTACGTTTGGGACGACTCCGGAAAGAAATATTTGGATTTCATTGGCGGAATTGCGACAAATGTTGTCGGACACGCGGATAGTGAAGTTATCAAGGCGGTAAACCTTCAAATTCGAAAATTGGGACATGTGAGCAATCTTTACTCCAATCCAAATGGATTGGAACTTGCGGAGAAGTTGCAGAAAATGGTCGGGAGTCAGACGAAGGTGTTCTTTTGCAATTCCGGCGCGGAAGCAAATGAAGCAGCCCTAAAGATTTCGCGATTGACGGGCAAGAAAAAGATTATTTCAACCGTTGGAAGTTTTCATGGTAGAACAATCGGCGCCCTTTCGCTAACAGGTCAATCTGCAAAGCGTGCGCCTTTCATCCCACTTTTGAATGGAGTGAAATTTGTGCCATACGGAAATATCAGAGCAATGGAGCGCGCAATCACGCCCCGAATCGCGATGGTTATTGTTGAAGCGATTCAAGGTGAGAACGGTGTCGTAGTACCGCCAGAAGGCTATTTGAAGCGCGTGCGGGAACTTTGCGATGCAAGAGGAGTGCTGCTTTGTATTGATGCCGTCCAGACAGGAATGGGGCGGACAGGTACTTGGTTTGGTTTTGAGCATGAAGGCGTAGTGCCCGACATAATCACGATGGCTAAAGGACTTGGTGGGGGACTGCCACTTGGCGCGATGCTTACAGTTGGAGAGAAAGTTCCTCACTTTCTTCCGGGGCAGCACGGTTCAACATTTGGTGGAAATCCAGTGTCGACGGCTGCAGGCTTGGCGGCAATCAAAGTTATTGAATCAAAGAAACTCATGAAAAGCGCCGTAAAAATGGAAAAATCTATCCGATCAGCAATCTCTGATCTTGACGAAGTTGATGTAGTGCGAGGTCGAGGCTTGCTACTGGGAAT
>CAIUFY010000129.1 GCA_903898555.1 uncultured Actinomycetes bacterium | reverse complement strand
ACAACCATGAAGGAAAGTTGCTATGGAAAATCCTTTGCAAATTCGATTGTCTCCTCGACTATTTTAAGAAAAATAGCCCTTGCTCACGGAATCGAATTTCATGAGACTTTAACAGGATTTAAATGGCTGGCCAAGATTCCCAACTTGCGTTTTGGGTATGAAGAAGCACTTGGATACGCAGTTGATGCAACTTCAGTGAATGACAAGGATGGAATCTCCGCCGCTCTTATGCTTGCGCAATGTGCTGCTGAATTAAAGCGCGATGGTCATACGATGTCTGGTTACCTCGCAAATATATGGGAAACATATGGTTATCACGGGACAGAACAAATCTCGATCCGAGTGAACGATATTTCACAAGTTGACTCGGTTCTTTCAAGGTTGCGAGCACATCAGCCTCAAGAACTAGCTGGCGTTGCCCTTTCAAAATACGAAGATTTGGCGCTTCCGACTGGCAACTTGCCTCCAACAAATGGAATAACAATGTGGTTTGGTGATTCTATTCGTGTGATTGTTAGGCCAAGTGGGACTGAGGCAAAATTAAAGTGTTATATCGAAGTCGCAAGCAGTGGCGGCAATAAGAGTGATATCGCCTTCGTAAATCAGCAAATAAAACTCTTAAGATCTGAACTCCTGGAACTTCTTAAAGTTTAACTTTCCCCGATTTAATAGCTGCTTCTGCCTTTAGCACAGTGGGAATGTAGGAACTGCCAAGAGAGGGAATTAAGAGGTCTACACCCCCATCGGAAAATGAATACTCCTTGCCAAATATTCCATTTTCGCTATCCAAAATATCTGAGAAGCTGTTGTTCTTCACTCCATTGGAAATCACATCGTAAGCAGCAGTATCCACTCGCTTTTGCACCGCTCCAAGAAGAATGCTTTTAGCTTTTGCGCTCTTTAGGAAGAATTGATCTGGTAGTACCCCAATGTAGCGAAGTGGCTTCTTTGCTGTAGATGCTCCTGAAATCGCATCCATGACATCCGAACTTTGATTCCACGTTGAATAGAAAACGTCTGCTCCGCGTTTTGCCATCGAGAGCGCATCTGTAGAGGGATTCATACCCCAGTTTTGTGCCAATACAACTATCTTAGGCCTCACACTATGTGCGCCTTGAATAAACGCCTTTGTTAAATCCCGTAGATTTGTTCGATCAACATCTACCAAAATAGAAATTTTTCCAGTCTTAGATGCGCTTGCAGCGAGAACACCTGCTAAATAACTTGATTGAGCCTCATTGAAGACCATGCACTCCACATTCAATTGCCCAACATTCGAGTTATCAATAATCGCAAATTCTGTCTTCGGAAATTCATCGATTGCGACTGCAAGGGAGGATTGAAAGCCATAGCCAATCAAGAGAATCGGGCTATATCCAGCCGATGCTAGAAATCGTATTTTTAGCAATCTATCTAAATCTGTGCCATCTGTAGCAATCTCGCGAAGTGCAAGAACGCCTAATCCAAACTTTTTTTTCGCCTTATCAATTCCAAGGGCAGCGGCATCGTTTATGCCACCATCACCGCGTCCACCAATATCGTAAATTACGGCAATCTTTGAAGCAGCTGCATTTGCGCTACTTACAGATGGAAAAAGAAGAGCTAGTAGAACAAAAACTAGAGTCAGAGCGCGGTTTTTAGCCACGAGGGATGAGCCCCATGGCGTCATAAGTCTTTTTGAGAGTCTCCTCCGCAACTGTATTTGCTTTTTCAGCACCAACTTTCAAAATCCTGGTGAGTTGTTCAGGATCCTTCAAGAGTTCTTGAGTGCGCTCCCGGACAGGACGGAAATATTCGACCACAACTTCTGCAACTGCGCCTTTGAGGTCACCGTATCCCTTTCCGTTGAATTGATTTTCAAGGTCAGCGATACTGATTCCAGACAGAGCGCTATGTATCGTGAGTAAATTAGATACGCCTGGCTTCTCAACCTGATCAAATTTAATTTCTCTGCCAGTATCCGTAACGGCGCTCTTAATCTTCTTAGCATTTACTTCAGGAGCATCCAAAATATCAACAACTCCGGCAGGTGAAGAATTGGTCTTACTCATCTTCGATGTAGGGTCCTGCAAGTCATTTATTTTGGCCGCTGCCTTCGTGATGTATGCCTCAGGAATAGTGAAGATTTCTTTATATGTGCTGTTGAATCGTTGTCCTAAGTCGCGGGTGAGTTCAATATGTTGGCGTTGATCTTCGCCAACCGGGACGTATTTTGCTTGGTAGAGCAAAATGTCGGCCGCCTGCAGAATTGGATATGTGAATAGTCCAACAACCGTTCGGTCTGCGCCGCTTTTCTGGCTCTTATCTTTGAATTGAGTCATTCTTCCTGCTTCGCCAAAACCTGTTAGACATTCCATAACCCAGCCGAGTTGATTATGAGCAGGAACATGAGATTGCATAAAAAGTGCACATTTTTCAGGATCAAGACCGAGCGCAAGAAGCTGCGCAGTTGAGGTGAGAGAACGCTCACGAAGAATCTTTGGGTCGACTGCAACCGTAATTGCATGAAGATCTACAACGCAATAGAAAGCATCATGCGTTTCTTGTAATTCAACCCATTGCTTTAGTGCGCCTAAGTAATTT
>CAIUFY010000128.1 GCA_903898555.1 uncultured Actinomycetes bacterium | reverse complement strand
TTCGTCTATTAACTTCTATTAACTTTTATTATCGGCGCAACAACAATTTGAAAGCGCTTCCAACTTCTTCAATCTTAAATACGCGGGCAGCGCCAACATAGCCAAGACCAGCAATAACAAGAACCACTAAGAGATGAAGAGTATTCCCCCCAGGTATAAACCTCAGTGCAAGACGCAAAGGCAGGGCAATAACAAGAAAAATTCCACCAAGGCGGAGATAAAGTCCAGAAATTTCACTCAATTTAATGAAGATTTCATATTTTCGAAGGAGCCGGACAGTGGTCCAAGCGCCAATGAAATAGCTAATTGAGAGCGCCCCAGCCAGGCCGACTGTCACCCATTTCGGACTCAAGGTCATGGCAAATCCAACAGCCAGAACACTTCCCAACGCGTTCATGATGAAATTACTCAAGACTTGAAGCTTCACATTTTCAAAAGCATTCAAACCGCGAAGAGCAATCAGATTTACGCTCATAGGCATCAAACCAAGAGCAAAACCAGCCAAAACAAACCCAATATATTGGGCATCAGCGTTTGAAATTCCAAAAAATAAGGTCCTAGTTATTAAGGTGCCAAATAGCACCAGGGCACAGGCGCTGGGCACAGTGAAGATGCCGACCAAACGGATTGCTCGGACAAGCTGGTCATGGACCTCTGTAAATTTCTTATCAATCGCCAAATCCGACAAGTGAGGCAAAAGCGCTGTAACTAGCGAGATCGTGATTACAGAGTGAGGTAACAACATAATGAAATAGGCGTTGCTGTAAGGAGTGAAACCCACACCCGTGGAGATTCCTGCTTTTTCAGCATGAACTGCAGCCGATGAAGACAAGTTCACGGTAATTAAATAACCCAATTGCGAAATTGCTGCGAATAAAATCGTCCAAGAAGCTAAGTGCCATGACTTACGTAACTCAGGATCTTTCCAATCAAAACGTGCTTTTATCTTGATTCTTGTCTTCATCACAACAGGAACTAAAACAGCAAATTGAATTACATATCCAAGAGTTGTTCCGATTCCCAAAAGAGTTGCTTCACGATGAGAAATTGTCGCAACACTCCAATGTGGTGCTCTATGAAGAAAGTAACCAATCACAGCAATCCCAACCAAATTGTTTGCGACTGGCGCCCACATCATTGGACCAAATTTTCCTTTTGCATTTGTAATCTGACTTAGCAGCGCATATAGACCAATGAAGAAAACTTGCGGCAAGCAGTAACGCATAATCAAAGTTGTGAGTTGAAATTCTGGTCTTCCCACATAACTGCTTGCAAAGATGCGAACAAATAATGGTGCTGCGAAGACGGAGAGAATGGTGAGCACACCCAAAATTACAGTTGTTGCAGTTACCAATCGCGATACAAAGGCAGAGCCGCCATCACTATCTCGCATAGCTCTCACTAATTGAGGAACAAAGACTGCAGTTAAAGCGCCGCCAACTATCAAATTGTAAAGAATGTTCGGCATAGTGTTCGCGACATTAAATACATCACCCAAAAGCGCGGTTCCTAAGAGAGCAACAGTTAAGAGCCCTCGAATAAGCCCCGTAACTCGTGAAACAACAGTTCCAATAGCCATTGCAGTGGAGGATTTCAAAAGGGATTCATCGGTGCTCATGATGTTTCTTCCCCTTTCTAAATCGACGTAAAGATTTAAAGATCGCTGCTCCAAATAGAACAATGGCGGCAGCGGCAGTGATCCATGTTGCGACAGGACTAATAACGGCAATAGTTAAAGGGTAAGTAACGGTTTGACCAAAGACACTTCCATCACGAGTAGTAACCGTTACTGTGAATCCAGAATCTCCCGATGTAAAAGCTTTTATCGGCACCATAATCTGTATTTTAGATTTAGCAGGAATCGTAATTGATTTAATATCATCAACAAAGATTCTTTCATTTGTAGAATTTATAGAAAGATTCGCAATCACCGATTTTGGGAAGTCATTTGTAATCGTGATTGGGAGTTTTTGCTCAGCCGATGTTATGGTGAATTTACCGTTTGAAATATGGATTGAATCACGAAGTGTGTTTACTTGCGCAGCAAGATCGTATGCAAAACTTTGGCGCTGGGTTGGATTTAGGGATGCACTCAAGATCTTTAGCTCTGAAAGCTTGTAATTCTCAAGTGTTTGCGAATCCAAGAATGCGGCAGAAGATTGAATTCTTGCTGATGCAATATTAATTAATCGAATTTGAGGGCTTGTTAAAGAAAAATATTTCTTTGAAATGTACTCGGTTGGAGCATAAGTCTTCTCTCCAAGCAATGAAGATAATCTAGCTTCTGAAACCGTGAGAATATATCCGCGATCGTGCGGAAGAAATTTTCCAACCCAGTACTCACTTGGATTTGCGTATGCAAGTGCTTCAACTCGCTCACCTTGAGTTATTGATTTCAATCTATTGAGGAATGCGAGGGCTACATCTTTTCCAGCACCATCTTGTCCCCCACTAACTTTGTAGGAGACGGTCATAGCCTGTACATCTTCGATAAAAGCAGGATCAATT
>CAIUFY010000127.1 GCA_903898555.1 uncultured Actinomycetes bacterium | reverse complement strand
GTGAAGCAGCGCTCTTTGACATGGACGAGGGAGCAATTGAATTTGGAGTGAAAGAGCTAAGTGCATACGCATTTAGCACCGAGAATTGGAAGCGAAGCCCAGAAGAAGTTAAATTCTTAATGGGATTTAATCGTGATGTTATTCGCCGCCGACGCGATCAAATGAATGACTTAGGTGTTCGAATTAGATGGGTTGGCAAGGAAAAACGTTTATGGAAAAGCGTTTTGAGTGAGCTCATTGAAGCTGAAGAGTTAACAAAGAAGAACAAAGCCTTCACATTGAATATGTGTGTGAATTATGGAGGTCGCGCCGAGATTGTTGACGCAACGGCAAGAATTGCTGCTGACGTCGCAAAGCGAAAGATAAAGCCCGATCAAATAACAGAGAAGATTTTTGCAAAGTATTTATATAACCCAGGCATGAGCGATGTGGACCTATTTCTTCGTTCTTCGGGGGAGATGCGCACAAGTAACTTCTTGCCATGGCAGAGCGTCTATGCAGAGATGGTCTTTATGGATGTTTTATGGCCTGATGTCACCCGTAAGACTTTATGGGATGCCATTGAACTGTATAACCAGCGTGAACGCCGTTTTGGCAAGGCTTAAGTGAAGTAGAATTCCAACATGCATAACGCCCTTCTACTCGCAGCAATCACTTCGATTGCAACTGCCCTTGGCGGTTTTCTTGCAGTAAAAGTTCGCGACCGTACTCATATTATTTTGGGTCTTGCCGCTGGATTAATGCTTGGGCTTGTTTTCTTTGACCTAACTCCAACAGTCTTTGAAGAGAATTCAACTCGCTTTGGTGGCGTTCGATCAGTTAGCATCGCAATTGTTCTAGGTTTCTTGATACTTCATTTCTCAGAACGCTGGTTTGCAACACACGAACCATTTGATTCACATCACGATAATGATCACCACCACCATGCAGGAAGCCTTGCGGCACTTGCAATGGCAGGACACGTTTTTGCAGACGGTCTTGGCGTAGGCGCTTCATTCCGCGTATCAAATTCACTCGGTCTGGCAGTATTTGCAGCAATTATGGTTCATGCATTTAGCGATGGATTAAATACAGTCACATTCTTGATTAAGGAACAAAAGTGGACGAATAAGGCTCGTTTGCTATTAGTTGTGGATGCTGTTGGAAGAATCAGCGGAGCGGCTATCGGTTCGTATGTTGCATTTGGCAGCAATTGGATCTCTCTTTATTTGGCACTGTTCGCTGGGTTTGTTATTTACATCGCGACATCTCATATCTTGCCTGAAGCCCATTCCCGCCATCCATCCCGTTGGACTTTGATGGCAACGATTGTCGGCGTACTTACGATGTGGGCTGTAGTCGCAATCAGCGGTTAGGCAATGTCCGAAGCTTAAATTTCATTTAGGACCCATTGTATTTGAGTCTCTCTGCGCTTAATGTTTCCTAGCGGCTAACAGGAGCTGCATATCGGAGAGGGTATACGCATGGCAAAGTTCATCGAAAGTTATACATACGAAGGCTTGGAAGGAAAGAGCTGGGCTTCAGTAAAGGCTCGCGTTTTAGAATTTAAGGCCGCACTTTCTGATTCGGGAGCGAGTGAGATCGTTCTTCTTGAAGGCGGACTTGGTGAAGATAATGGAACAATCACAATGCAGATGCATTTCGCTTCAGCAGAAGCTTGGGGCAAATTTGTTGATGGAATGACAAATAACGCTGCTTGGGAAGCAAAGATGGAAGCTTGGCAAAAGGATCCACGCGTTAATTACAAGCGTGCAGCTTCTTACACAGTTATTGCCTAATACCTCAGATTAAAGAAGAAGCGCCGGTCTAGTTTTAAAGCTAGCGCGGCGCTTCTCGCTTTTAACGGCTCTGCTGCAGGGTAAACTTGGCAAACTTGCGACCAGCAAGAAAACCGACAGCCAGCCGGACAAAGGGGAAAATAATGGCCGCAGATCGTTTAGAAACAATCGTCCAACTCGCAAAGCGACGTGGATTTGTCTACCCATCATCTGAAATTTACGGCGGACTTCGCGCCTCATGGGATTACGGCCCACTCGGAGTCGAACTTAAGAACAACGTTAAGCGCCAATGGTGGAAATACATGGTCCAAGGCCGCGAAGATGTTGTCGGATTAGATTCATGCGTCATCTTGGCTCGCGAAGTTTGGGAAGCATCAGGACATATCGAGACTTTCTCTGATCCTCTGACTGAGTGCACAGAGTGCCACAAGCGTTACCGCGCCGATCATCTTGAAGAAGCTTATGAAGCAAAGCATGGAAAAGCTCCTGCATCTATGGAAGAAATTAATTGTCCGAACTGTGGCAACAAAGGCAAGTTCACAACTCCAAAGCAATTTTCTGGTTTACTCAAGACTTACCTAGGCGCCGTTGAAGATGAATCTGGTTTGGCTTACCTTCGCCCAGAAACTGCTCAAGGCATCTTTATTAACTTTGATAACGTCGCATCAACCTCCAGAAAGAAGCCGCCGTTTGGTATTGGCCAAATCGGAAAATCTTTCCGCAACGAGATCACGCCCGGAAACTTCATTTTCCGCACACGAGAATTTGAACAGATGGAAATGGAATTCTTTGTAGTTCCAGGAACTGATGAAGATTGGCACCAATATTGGATTGATACACGACTTGCTTGGTACAAAGAACTTGGAATCAACCCAGAACGTCTTCGACTCTTTGAACATCCAAAAGAGAAGTTGTCACATTATTCAAAGCGCACTGTTGATATCGAATACAAATTCGAATTTGCTGGAACTGAATGGGGCGAGCTTGAGGGTATTGCTTCCCGTACAGATTTTGACTTGAAGGCACATTCAAAGGCATCAGGTAAGGATCTTTCTTGGTTTGATCAAGAGAAGAACGAACGTTGGGTTCCATTTGTTATTGAACCTGCGGCAGGCGTCGATCGTTGTGCACTCACATTTATGATGGATGCGTACACCGAAGATGAAGCGCCAAATGCTAAAGGTGAGATGGAAAAGCGCGCAGTTATGAAGTTGGATTACCGTCTTGCACCAATCAAGGTTGCAGTCCTGCCTCTTTCTCGAAACGCCGATCTCTCGCCAAAAGCACGCGATTTGGCAGCAGAACTTCGCAAGAATTGGAATGTTGATTTCGATGATGCAGGAGCTATAGGCCGTCGTTACCGTCGCCAAGATGAAATCGGAACGCCGTATTGCATCACCATTGACTTTGAAACTCTTGAAGACAATGCAGTGACAATTCGCGACCGCGACACAATGGCGCAAGAGCGTATCGGCCTAGATCAAGTAGTAGCGTGGCTAGCGCCACGTCTCGTTGGTTGCTAAGGGATTGTTTTGCTAACTAAAGTT
>CAIUFY010000126.1 GCA_903898555.1 uncultured Actinomycetes bacterium | reverse complement strand
TCTCGTGAAGAGCTAGAAATACGGTTCAAGCAATTCGCGCAGAAGTATCCGGAAGGTTCTAAAGTTCCGACTCCCTCTCACTGGGGAGGATTCAAAGTCGTACCGATCAGTATTGAATTTTGGCAGGGCCGTTACTCGCGCTTACATGACCGCGTGCGATACACGGCACAGTCCACTGGGTGGAATGTGAAACGAGTCAACCCTTAATTGCTTTAATCTTCGTGCATGAGCGATATACAAATTCCAGCAGACCTCAAGCCAACCGATGGTCGATTTGGAAGTGGCCCTTCCAAAATACGTCCTGAAGCAATAACTGCTTTGGCAACAAAGTATGGAAACGTTCTTGGAACCTCGCATCGCCAGAAGCCAGTAAAGAATGTAGTGAACCGAGTTCGCACTGGGTTAACTTCCCTCTTCAATCTTCCAGAAGGTTATGAAGTTGTTTTGGGCAACGGCGGATCTACAGCATTTTGGGATATCGCAACCTTCAACCTCATCGAAAAGAAATCGCAACATTTAGTTTTTGGTGAATTTTCTTCCAAGTTTGCCGCCGCTGCAAAAGAGGCTCCGTTCTTGGATGATCCCTCAGTCATTAAGTCTGAACCTGGAACTCACCCTGTTGCTGTTGCCGAAGCAGGTGTTGATGTTTACGCACTAACTCACAATGAAACCTCAACAGGCGTCGCGGCTCCAATTCTGCGTCCGGCTGGAACAGAAGGCGCACTCGTTCTTGTGGATGCAACATCAGGTGCAGGCGGGCTTGATGTCGACATCACACAAACAGATGTCTATTACTTTGCTCCTCAAAAATCTTTCGCATCAGACGGTGGACTCTGGATTGCAATTATGAGTCCTGCTGCAATCGCCCGGGTTGAGAAAATCAAGGCAAGCGGACGTTGGATTCCAGCATTCTTTGACCTCACAATCGCAATTGAAAATTCCCGACTCGATCAGACTTACAACACTCCAGCACTAGCAACCCTAATTTTGTTAGCAGAGCAAATTGAGTGGATGAATTCAAATGGTGGATTGAATTTCGCAGCAGGTCGCTCCGCACAGTCATCTGGAATTCTTTATGATTGGGCTGAGAAGACCAGCTATACAACGCCTTTTGTTGAAAATCCCGCTCAGCGATCCAAAGTAGTTGCAACAATCAATTTTGATGAGTCCATCGATGCAACCGAAGTTGCAAAGGTGCTCCGCGCAAACGGAATTGTTGATACTGATCCATACCGCAAGTTAGGCAAGAACCAACTTCGAGTTGCGGTATTTCCAGCCACTGATCCTTCAGATGTAGAGAAGCTAACCTCGTGCATCGAATTCGTAGTTGAAGCACTAAAGAAGTAGTTCAGATGAACTATAAAGTTCGCCGAATTGTTACGGTAGGAGTTCTTGTTGGGCTTTCTTTGCTCGTTGTGATTTCAGCAGTAAAGAAATAACGAACGCTGCGCCAGCGGCAATTGCTCCACAGGCGGAAATCGTCTGCCTGACTCCTATTTTTTGGCACATCCAACCAATAAGTGGCGAACCAAAGGGCGTGCCGCCCATAAATGACAATAGATAAAGGCCCATTACCCGACCTTTAATATGTGGATCAGTTGCATGTTGAACAAATGAGTTTGCATTGATCATCGTTGTGAGTGCGAAAAATCCAGCAAACGGCAGGGTAATTAGGTAAAGAGTAAAAGTCGGCATCCATGCTACGACCGCCAACCATGATCCGAAAATCATTGCGCCGACCATTATGAATCTTGGACCACGTTTTCGATCCATTCGAGCGGATGTAATTCCTGCAGAAAGTGAACCAATCGCAATTACAGATCCGAGAAGACCGTAGATTGCTGGGCCCCGATGGAAAATCTGGGTTGCCATGAGCGCATTGAAAATTTGAAAATTTAAACCAAATGTTCCCATAAAGAAAACAGTTGCCATGACTGCGACAATCTCTGGTCTTGCTCTGACATAACGAAGCGCATCAATGGACTTGACCTGAAATTCTTGCTTCTTTTCAATGAAGAGCGCTGATTCATCAAGAGCCATAAGCGCACCTAACACAACGATGTACGACGCAGCATTCAAAATAAAAGAAGGACCCGTTCCAAACCATGCAATAAGCAATCCTGAAAGGCCAGGACCGACGAGGCGACCGGCGTTGAAGTTTGCTGAATTTAAACTTACTGCATTTGCAATATCACTCTTGCCGACCATCTCACTCGTAAATGCTTGACGAGTCGGTGCATCGAGTGCGCCAAAAGTTCCAAGAAGTATTGCCAATACATAAACGTGCCACAACTGGACAGTGTGCGACATAACTAAAATTCCAAGAAGTAGCGCGCACAGCGCTGAGCCACCATTTGTGATCATCAATAGTTTGCGCTTATTGAGTCGATCAGCCAAGGATCCGCCGTAAACACTTAATAAGAGTGAAGGTGCGAATTGAAGACCAGTGACTATTCCAAGTTCGCGTCCTGAGTGAGTTAACTGAAGGACCAGCCAATCCTGGGCAACTCGTTGCGCCCAGCCACCAATATTTGAAAGAAAGTTGGAGATAAAGAAGAGTTTGAAATTTCTATGCTGAAAGGAGCGCATTGACTTACTTCTAGGCTGACTCCTGCCTGCTTTACTCACGCTGGCATTGTAGGCTTACTTTCATGGGAGATGCCGTGAAAGTAATTATTGCAGGCACGATCCTGTGGCTTATCGCACTTGTTGTTGAGATTGCACGCTCTGCGCCCGCTACACAAATTTGGATATGCCTAGTTGGGGCGCTCTTAGGACTCGTTGGCTTGCGCTACACAATCAGGCGCAGAAGACGCGAGAAGAACTAATTAGTTATTGATTTGAGCTGCAATACCGATGAGCACTTTAGAAAGTCTCTCGGCTTCAACTCCAGATGGATGACGGCCATGGCGCAGCCCATTTCCAACCTTATCGAGCATCTTTATTGTGTCCTCAATAATTGTTGCTAGGTCATCTGCATTGATTCGTGTATTTGCAACCACTGATGCAGGCTCTTCAATAATGTGAACTGACATTGCTTGAGGGCCTTTGCGACCTTCAAGAATGCTGAACTCCAATTTTGTTCCTGGCTTTACAGATGGAACGCCTGTTGGAAGCGCGGATGAGGCAAGGTAAACATCTTCGCCCTCTTCGTTAGAGATAAAACCAAAACCCTTTTCAACGCTGTACCACTTCACGCGACCGATTGGCATGGGAATCTCCTCTTCTTAAATCTTGGATAGCTGGGACGGGATAGGGAACTAGTTTAACTGATTACTCAACAACGACGAGTGCTTCAGAGTGAGCACCGCAACCATGGTCAACTGAGACCACTCGTGCATCATCTGGAGCCAACGCATTGGCACAAACGCCAAAGGCGGAACGAAGTGAGCCTGCAATTGGGAGGAAGAAG
The DNA here is from genome assembly GCA_903898555.1 of uncultured Actinomycetes bacterium. Classification (GTDB taxonomy): domain Bacteria; phylum Actinomycetota; class Actinomycetes; order Nanopelagicales; family Nanopelagicaceae; genus PALSA-747. Next base: position 2,697 of record CAIUFY010000126.1, on the reverse strand, counting down.
CCACATGAGCCGCACGCTTTAGAGGCATGTTGAGTGATTGCCGTATTTGGGCCACGGTCACCTTCATACCAACGCTTGCTTGCCTGGTCACGACCTTCGATTGAAAGTACTCGAGCCCGACCTAAGCCAAATTCAAAGAGTTGCGCTGGATCAAGTTCTTCATCTCCTGGGAGCGAGGCAAATCCAGGCACCAACCGAACATCATCTGCAGAAGTAGGAACGATATCGCCGACTCCAACATCGCCTGGCAACAAGCGGTCCTTGTACGGAATCCATTCAGGTGCAAGGAGTGAGTCAACGCCCGGCAAAAGAACTACATCTGAAATAGTTGCAGGTGATTCTTCATCAACTTTGATAACGGTAACGGCCCATCGCCATCCCGTGTATCCAGCAACAAAACTTTCGAACAAATATGTTGCAACTCGATCGTCAGTGTCGACTGAGACAAAGTTACCTACAAGGCTTTCTTGCCCTGCATCTTCGAGCGCGGCAGAACGTGCAAGGTCTACTGCGTTGAATGGATCATTTATCGCTTCGATTGACATGCCCTAACTCTAAATTAGAAAGGCCTGCAGACCAAAGTCCGCAGGCCTTTCACGCTTGTTTAACTTCTTTTAGAAGTCCATATCCCCGCCGCCAGGCATTGGTGCTGCCGACTTTGGTTCTGGCTTATCTGCAATTACAGCTTCGGTTGTAAGGAATAGCGCTGCGATGGAAGCCGCATTCTGCAGAGCAGAACGGGTTACCTTTGCAGGATCGATGATTCCAGCCTTGATCATGTCGACGTATTCGCCTGTTGCAGCATTCAATCCGAATCCTGGCTCAAGATGACGAACCTTCTCGACTACAACTCCGCCTTCGAGTCCAGCATTGATGGAAATCTGCTTCAACGGAGCTTCAATTGCTAATTCAACAATTCGAGCACCGACTGCTTCTTCGCCTTCAAGCTTTAGCGTTTTGAATGCAGCAGTTGCAGCTTGTAGAAGTGCAACGCCACCACCGGCGACGATACCTTCTTCAACAGCAGCCTTCGCATTTCGCACAGCATCTTCAATGCGGTGCTTACGCTCTTTGAGTTCTACTTCAGTTGCTGCGCCTGCCTTGATGACAGCAACGCCGCCTGCAAGCTTTGCTAGGCGCTCTTGTAGCTTCTCGCGGTCGTAATCTGAATCGCTCTTTTCAATTTCTGAACGGATCTGAGCAACGCGACCCTTGATCTGGTCCTCGTCGCCAAGTCCTTCAACAATTGTTGTCTCTTCCTTAGCGACCACAACTTTGCGAGCGCGGCCTAGAAGATCAATTGTGGCTGCATCAAGCTTCAAACCAACTTCTTCTGAAATAACAGTTCCACCGGTAAGGATTGCAATATCTTGCAACATTGCCTTACGGCGATCACCAAATCCAGGAGCCTTTACAGCGACAGACTTGAATGTTCCGCGAATTTTGTTAACAACGAGAGTTGCAAGTGCTTCGCCTTCGACGTCTTCTGCAAGAATCAAAAGTGGCTTACCTGATTGCATTACCTTCTCAAGAATTGGTACAAGATCCTTGATATTTGCAATCTTGCTATTTGCAATCAAAATGTATGGATCTTCAAGTACTGCTTCCATGCGATCGGTATCAGTTGTGAAATAAGGCGAGATATATCCCTTATCAAAACGCATACCTTCGGTGAGCTCGAGCTCAAGACCGAATGTGTTGCTCTCTTCAACAGTGATGACGCCTTCTTTTCCAACCTTGTCCATTGCTTCAGCAATCATTTCGCCGATTGTTGAATCAGCAGCTGAAATAGATGCAGTTGCGGCAATCTGTTCTTTTGTTTCTACAGGCTTTGCCATCTTAAGAAGTTCGGCAGAGATTGCATCAACAGCCTTCTCAATACCCTTCTTAAGAACCATTGGGTTTGAGCCAGCAGCAACGTTCTTCAAGCCTTCACGCACAAGTGCCTGAGCGAGGACGGTTGCAGTTGTTGTTCCGTCGCCGGCAACATCATCAGTCTTCTTTGCAACTTCCTTTACAAGCTCTGCACCAATTTTTTCCCAAGGATCATCAAGTTCGATTTCCTTAGCAATGGAGACACCATCGTTTGTGATGGTTGGAGCTCCCCATTTCTTTTCTAATACAACGTTGCGACCGCGGGGTCCGAGGGTTACCTTGACCGCATCAGCGAGCGCATTCATGCCGCGTTCTAGCCCGCGACGAGCTTCTTCATTAAAGGCAATCATTTTTGCCATGAGTTATTCCCCCACTTTTTTGAACTGGTTGTCACTCCGGTTGTCACTCGGAGGTGCCGAGTGCTAACTCCAAATTTACCCAAACCGACCCCAAGGGGCAAACCGCGCGCGCAGGCCTATCCAGTGGCCAGAAATCGGCTCAGCTAGGGCGTAGGGATGGAGATTTTTGAGCTGGGGAGCGTAAAGGTCTGCCCCTTGGAGTTAGTGGCGACAGCCTTGATCTCCAGATCCTGACCCCCAAATTCCGTTGGATTGAGGAAGACGCTGTAAGGAGCGTTTGTGTCGCTACCCAGGGAGCTCCAGCTGGAATTTGTTGAGGACTTCTCGAAGAACTCAACCGAGAGCAGGTCGCTGGATGCTGCGCTCGCTGACGTCGAACTCCGCCGATAGCTCGGCGATCTTTATGCTGCCTTTCTCGTTAAGGAGATTCAATATCTTAAGCACACGGTAATACTTTTTGTCC
>CAIUFY010000125.1 GCA_903898555.1 uncultured Actinomycetes bacterium | reverse complement strand
TCTGCTTCATCAAGTGCCTTCTTGCAATCGAGCATTCCTGCTGCGGTTGCTTCACGAAGGCGTTTTACATCATCAGCTGTGTAAGCCACGAATTATTCTCCCTTTGGTTCAGTTACATCTGCTGCAGGTGCAGTGATTAATTCCTTCTCCCAATCAGCCATTGGCTCATCAGTAGCGGCCGCAGGTGCGACCTTGTCAGCAACTGCAGCTGCTGCTGCAGAACGAGCTGCAAGACCTGCAACAGCAGCATCTGCAATCACGCGAGTAAGCAAACCGATTGAACGGATTGCATCATCATTGCCTGGAATCTTGTAATCAACTTCATCTGGATCACAGTTCGTATCAAGGATCGCCACAACTGGAATACCGAGCTTGTGCGCTTCGGCAACAGCAAGGTGCTCTTTCTTTGTGTCCACAACCCAGACTGCACTTGGCAGCTTGGTCATATTACGAATACCTTGCAAGTTCTTAGTGAGCTTCTCGCGTTCACGGCGGAGTACCAAGAGTTCTTTTTTGGTCAAAACTTGGTCATTCTTAGACTCGAGTTGTTCGAGTTCTTTCAAACGTTGAATACGCTTGTAAACAGTTGGGAAGTTAGTAAGCATTCCGCCAAGCCAGCGCTCGGTGACATAAGGCATGCCAACACGTGCTGATTGTTCAATGATTGGCTGGTGTGCTTGCTTCTTTGTTCCAACGAAAAGGATATGTCCGCCCTTTGCGACGGTGTCCTTAATAAAGTCATAAGCTGAATCGATCAAAGCTAGTGACTGTTGGATATCGATAATGTAGATACCGTTGCGCTCAGCAAAAATGTAGCGCTTCATCTTTGGATTCCAACGACGAGTCTGGTGTCCAAAATGGACTCCGCTGTCGAGGAGTTCTCGCATTGTTACAACCGCCATGGCGGCACTCTCCTTCATTGCATGCAGTAGCACATGCACTCGGTTGTCGATCTAACAATTTGCTAGATCCCTAGCGTCTGGGCACCGACTTATTTATATAAATAAGACCGAAATGGTTACTGCTTATTGATCTAGCGAACTAGTTCACAAACAGTTAGACGCGTGAAGTCAGATCTGCGGTAAAGCTGATCTGCTGAGGTAAATCTTAACTGAGGTTTGAGGGTGCAAAATCCACGGGTTAAGCGCGAGGATGCGCATCTTTATATGCCTTTTGAAGGCGTTCTGGGGATACATGGGTATAAATCTGGGTTGTAGCCAGTGAAGAGTGACCCAAGATTTCTTGAACGGTTCGAAGGTCTGCTCCGCCTTCAAGTAGGTGAGTTGCCGCAGTATGGCGAAGCCCATGTGGACCCATGTGAGAGCCAATTGCGCTCATGGCTTCATATACAGCCCCGCGCACTGTGCGTTGATCAATTCTCTTACCGCGTGAGCCAAGAAAAACTGCTGACTCAGACTTATCTGTAACTAAATGTGGGCGGGCACTTTTCACATAGTTTTCAAGGGCTCTCATGGCTGGTATTCCGAGTGGAACAACTCGCTCTTTATTTCCCTTACCTAATACCTGCAAAGTATTTCGCTCTTGATCGATAGAGCGAATATCTAGCCCACATAACTCAGATACACGGATTCCACTTGCATACAAAACCTCTAGCATCGCAAGATCTCGAATATTAATTGGCGTTGGATCTTCATCCATACGTACTTGCATACTTTCAATAACT
>CAIUFY010000124.1 GCA_903898555.1 uncultured Actinomycetes bacterium | reverse complement strand
CTTGACGAATCAAATCTTCAAAAGCTCTAAGGGTTTCTTCGATGGGAGTCTCAACATCAAATCGGTGAGCCTGATACAAGTCAATGTGGTCTGTGTTTAGGCGCTTCAAGGAGGCATGGACTGATTCCATAATGTGTTTGCGAGAAAGGCCGCGATCATTTTTTCCGGTACCAGTGGGCCAGTAAACCTTTGTGAAAAGTTCATAGGATTCACGTCGAACGCCTTTTAGGGCTTTCCCCAGGACAGCCTCAGCCCGCGTACCCGCATATACATCTGCGGTGTCCAAAGTCGTGATTCCCACATCTAGGGCAGCTCGCACACACTTTATTGCAGCATCTTCCTCGACTTGAGAGCCATGAGTTATCCAATTTCCATAAGAAATTTCTGAGACATACATTCCTGAACTGCCAAGGCGACGATATTCCATGTAAACAAGGTTACTATGAGAACCGATGGTGTTCTACAAGTAAATCCTCGAGGAGTCGGGCATGGTTAGAAAATTCTTCGCAGTCGCAACGGTTTCTATCTTGCTGCTGGCGCCTTCATATTCTTTATCCGCGATTGCTGATCAAACCCCAACTGCCACATCCTCAGACCAATCATCCCAGCCATCCCAATCTGCAGAATCTGCCAAATCGTCGGACGACTCAAATGGCGAACAATCAAGGCCGTTGCATCGGATTAATGAAGAGCGCGAAGGACATTTTGAAGGTGCCCAACTAATTTTGGTTGGCGCGGCTCTAGTAATTGCTCTCGGACTGGCATACCGTGCTGGTCGTCGCCGACGCGAAGAGTAAAACTAAGCTCGAAACTTCAATCAATCCCCACTTTCTGATAACTTTCGACTGCCCGAAAGGGTGGAGTGAGCCAGAGCGAAGTCCGGTGAAATACCGGCGCTGTCCCGCAACTGTAAAGATTCTTATTTAATTATTTTTAATTATTTAGATGAGAATTTAAGCCAGGTCGCCTCAACTTACTTCGAAGTATCCGACCTCGGAGGAAGGTCGGGCCTCTGAAGTCATCAAGACTTTTTTAGCCCACACCTTTCTCCCTCAAAGTTTGAGGGAGTTTTTATGTTCAAGAAATATGTTTTTTTAATATCAGTACCAATTTTGGTGCTTCCAGTATTTTCTTCTCCAACCGCACAAGCCTCATCATCACCGCATCGAATAATTTGCCTCTCGCCTTCTGCAACAGAAGATCTTTTCGCGATTGGTGCGGGCTCTGAGGTAATTGCAGTGGATCAGCTTTCCAATTTCCCAACTTCTGCGCCAGTTTCAAAACTCGACGCATTTTCGCCGAATGTAGAAGCTATCGCTTCCTACAAACCGGATTTAGTCATCCTAAATTCTGGAGCAACGAAAGCGGAGTCAGTTCGATTGGCCTTGAAGAAGTTAAAAATTAAGGTCTATTTTGAGAGTGCTCCGAATGACATAAATGGCGCCTACAAAGAAATTACTGAACTGGGGTCTCTCACCGGTAAAGGGCTGCAAGCTCAAGGTTTGATTCGAAAGATGAAGAGTTCTATCAAGAAGAGTGTTGAATCAGCGCGAAAGAAGTCGACAGTTTCTATCTATCATGAATTAGACGACACTCTTTATTCAGTGACTTCAGAAACCTTTATTGGCCGGGTATACAAGGATTTTAATTTACTTAACATTGCTGATGCAGCAGCAAAAGCAGACTCCTACGGCTATCCACAACTGACACCTGAATACGTAGTGCAATCCAATCCCGAAATCATCTACCTTGCTGATGCGCAATATGGAACAAGCGCTTCAAGCGTAGCGAAACGACCTGGGTGGTCCAGCCTTAAAGCAGTCACCAATAACCATGTGCTCTCTCTTCCAGAAGATATTCCATCTCGCTGGGGACCTCGCCTTGTAGATTTCTATCAGTTTGTAGCCAAGTCAATCGCGAGCGTCAATTAATTATGAAAAACGAAACTAAGGGCGCGGGAATCGGGCAGATATGGAATTGGAAAATAACTGCTGCCTGTGCGCTCTTTCTTTTCTTAGTTGGGATGTTGGCAATTAGTTTTGGGCCAATTCATCTTGGATTTATAGATATCTTGAAAACTCTAGTTGGAGCCCATGGCCTTGAAGGGCAAGATCGAACCGTGCTTATCGATTTGAGATTACCTCGAATGATTTTGGCTGCTCTTGTTGGTGCTGCACTTGCCACAAGCGGCGCTGTTTATCAAACGGTTTTTAGAAATCCACTTGCTGATCCTTATTTGCTTGGAGCTGCCAGTGGCGCGGGTCTCGGTGCAACAATTGCAATAACAAATGCTGGTGGAAATATTTACGGATGGCTTCCAATTTTTTCATTTTTTGGAGCCACTTTGGCCGTTATGACATCCTTCTTTATTTCGGGCCGTTTCTTTGCTGAACCAAATACGCTTCTGCTTTCTGGGATCGCCGTCGGTTCATTCGCAACTGCAGTACAAACCTACCTTCAACAACGACACAGCAATGCTCTTAGACCTGTCTACAACTGGATTCTTGGAGAGTTAACGGTCGCCAACTGGAGCATTGTGTCTTGGTCCTCCGTCTACATTATTTCCTCGATCTTTGTGCTCGTTACGATTTCGAAAAAGCTAGATGGCTTGCTTCTTAGCGATGAAGAATCATTTTCGCTAGGGATTGACCCAAACCGTTTGAGAATGATCGCAGTAGCGGCGGCCACTCTTGCCACAGCAACGGCCGTTTCTGCCTCAGGACTCATCGGCTTTGTTGGAATTGTTGTCCCACATCTAGTGCGCGGCCTAACGCATCGAGTTACAAATCGTTCCCTGGCGACCATTGCTTTCGTTGGTGCCGCTTTTCTTGTTCTTGCCGACCTTGGCGCGCGAACAATCCTCTCCCCTGCCGAACTTCCAATCGGCGTCATCACTGCCTTTGTTGGCGCTCCATTCTTTCTCTTTGTGTTGCGAACCAGAAGGGTGTCTCATTAATGATTAAAGTTGAAGACCTAACAGTTCAAATAGGTGGTCGTACTATTTTGAACGATATCTCATTAACAATTCCGTCGGGTCATTGGACATGCTTGGTCGGCCCTAATGGAGCGGGCAAGACGACGTTTCTAAAAGTTCTTCTTGGAGTTAGAGAGTATTCAGGCTCTCTTCAAGATAATGGTGTTGAGGTTTATCGAAATCACAAGCGAAATGTGGCATTCGTTCCGCAAAACCCTGAAATTCCTACAGGAATGACTGTTTCCGAATATGTAGCCCTCGGGCGATCCAAAGTGGATGGTTGGGGAAATGAAAGCACGAAGAGCAGAAAATTTATCGAGGATGTTCTGATTCAAACTCAGCTATATGGAATGCATCAGCGACATGTCGCCCAATTGTCGGGCGGAGAGATGCAAAGAGCGCTGATTGCACGTGCTCTTGCCCAAGAACCTCAATTAATATTGCTAGATGAACCAACTTCAGCACTAGACCTTCATCACCAAATATCAGTTTTAAATAATATAGAAGTCTTGAAAAGTCGAGGCGTGACGGTCATCTCTACAATGCACGACATCACTCTTGCGGCAATGTATGCAGAGCGAATCGTTGTTATGCAGGGCGGACGAGCGCTATTGGATGGAAAAGCTTCTGACGTCATTCACTCGGCAGAACTTCGAACAGCATTCGATAATCGAATAAATGTTTATACGTTGGATAGTGGCCGTCCAGTAATCGTTGCTTCAAAGGATGAATCGAACAATTAACGAACGTGGGACTCCACAAAGGGAGTTTTGACCACTTCTACATTGCTCATTCGTCCACGTACATCGATTGTGAGTGCCTCACCAATTGAAATATCGGTAGAGACAAGAGCCAACGCGATGCCGTGCTTAAGAGATGGAGAGAAAGTTCCACTCGTGACTGTGCCAACGACATCACCTTGAGAATTCAATACGCTCATTCCCGCTCTCGGAATGCCGCGATCTAAGGATTTCAATCCGCGCAATCGGCGTTTCAATCCGTTCGCTTTTTGGTTATGCAGAGCGCTTTTGCCGTGGAAATTCTCCTTATCCATAGAAATAGCCCAGCTTGCACTTGCTTCAAGCGGCGTGATTTCTAGAGACAACTCGTGGCCGTGCAGTGGATATGCCATCTCGGTACGCAAAGTATCTCGAGCGCCAAGACCGCAAACTCGTCCACCAACTTGTGCAATCGTCTCAACCAAGATTTCCCAAAGAGGCAGCGTCGATTCCCATTGTGGAACTAATTCGTAACCAAACTCTCCCGTGTAACCTGTTCTGCAAACGATGATGGGACCGAGGCTTGGATGTGATGAAAGTGTTTCAACGCTAAATTCTGTGTAATCAAGTGAGAGGTTAAGACCAAGAAGTTCCATTACCTTTCCGCTGAGCGGTCCTTGTACTGCCAAGACACCAAAACTCTTATGAATGTTTGTTACGGTAATTCCTTCTGGAGCAGCACGTGAAATAACTTCAAAAACATCTGCGCAATTTGCCGCATTTGGTATTAGAAAGAGATCATCCTCAGCTTTCCGATACACAATGAGGTCATCGATAACACCGCCATCGGCGTTGCACAACAAGTTGTACTGTGAAGATCCATTCGATATTTTTGTTAAATCATTTGTCACAATTGCATTAAGAAATTCGACCGCACCTGAACCGGTGATGCTAATTTTTCCAAGGTGTGAAACGTCAAAAATTCCTACTTTTTCCCGGACGGCCGAGTGTTCGGCCAGCACTCCCCCGGCTTGATCTCCCACCATGACCTTGGGGTACTCAATCGGCATATCCCAACCGCCGAAATCTGCCATCTTCGCGTCTGCTGCCACATGCCCATTATATAAAGGTGAGGTGTTTTCCATGCTTGAAACTTATCAAATGGATGAGAAGATTCGCTCATGGCAACCCTAAAGACTTCAGAAGATCAAAAATCAGAGATTCTAGTTATCGGACTTTCTTCGAAAGATGGAAAGCTCATAATCGAATCAGGCTCAACTCACGTTAATTCAAAAGCTATATTGGCGGCGCTTGCTGACCTTGGAGCATCTGGCGGCGCTGAAGAGGTGCTCAAAGTTCCCTCGACAGGTAATCCACGCCTTATCGTGACAACCGGCTTAGGTGAAAATAAGAGTGATTACCCTTCTGAAACCCTCCGCCGAGCAGCCGGAGCGGCAACTCGAGCTATTGCAGGTCACAAAATTGCCGACTTCGCTCTTCCTCATAAAAACGTTTCCCAATTCGCGGCAATTGCAGAGGGAATCGCGCTAGGTGCATACAACTTCACAAGTTTTAGGTCTTCATCTTTGAAGAATCAAAAGGCCCCGCTTGCTACAGGAATTGTCTTATCTAAAATTGGAAATTCAGTTGACGCAAAGCATGCGTTAAAGCGCGCAACCATTCTGGCAACTCAAGTTCATATGGTTCGAAATCTCGTAAACACTCCTCCAAGCCATTTAAATCCGGCCTCTTTCTCAAATGACATGAAGAAGATTGCAACAAAACTAGGCGTCAAATCTGAAATATTTAATGAATCGGCTTTGAAGAGTAAGGGCTTTGGCGGAATCACAGGCGTTGGCCAAGGTTCGGCGAATCCTCCTCGCTTACTGCACCTTTCATACACTCCTGCATCTGGAAAGCCAAAGGCTCGAGTAGCTCTTGTTGGAAAAGGAATTACTTTTGACAGTGGCGGACTTGCGTTGAAACCTGCTGCCGGTATGGAGGCAATGAAATGTGACATGGCGGGAGCTGCAGCAATCGTTGCGACTATTTTCGCAGCTGCGCAACTCAATCTCCCTGTGGCCATTGATGGTTGGGCCGCGCTTGCAGAAAACATGATCAGCGACACCGCGCAACGTCCGAGCGACGTTGTCACAATTTACGGTGGGAAGACAATCGAAGTTTTGAATCCAGACGCTGAAGGAAGACTTGTTCTGGCTGATGCGCTTGTTAAAGCCCAGGAAGTTGGAAAGAAAGCTGGAGGCCTAGATGCGCTCGTCGATGTGGCGACGTTAACTGGTGCTCAAGGCATTGCACTGGGAACTAGAACAAGTGCTGTTATGACAAACAATGACGCCCTGTCGATTAAATTCCTTGAAGCAGCGCACACTAGCGGTGAACTATTTTGGCCTATGCCTCTGCCTGAAGAGCTTCGAGCCGGTCTCGACTCACCTGTGGCAGATATGGGCAATATTTCCAACTCGGGAAGCCGTCAAGGCGGGATGCTCATTGCTGGTCTTTTCCTACGCGAATTCGTCGAACCACAGGTTCCATGGATTCACCTCGACATCGCATCTCCGGCCTACAACGAGCAACAGCCACATGGCTACACGGCCGTGGGCGGTACCGGAGTGGCTGTCAGGTCCCTTCTTGCTCTTCTGGAGTCCTTTTAACCTTTTTTGCTGTATTCAGGGACACATTTTGCAGGCTTGGCCGCGCCTAAATTCGTGGCAGGATATGGGCTTGATGTTAAGCGCTTGAAGCGAAGGGTGATTTAGTGACTGAGTTTGATGTACTGATTCTTGGCGGCGGTTCTGGCTCTTCTGTATTTAGAGTTAGAAGGAGTGCATTCGTTTGTATTCTTATTTCTCTTAGTATTGTCTGTTCTTGAGAAAAAGTGGTTTCTTCGGCAGCCATATCATGGAGAGTTCGTAGAGTCTGGGGTTGT
>CAIUFY010000123.1 GCA_903898555.1 uncultured Actinomycetes bacterium | reverse complement strand
GCCTCAAGCTTTTTCATGTCAAAACGGGCTGGACTTGAGTGAACTCGTTCAACAGTGAATAGCTCGGTCAACTCTTGCATAGAGACATCTTCACGATCTTCTCCAGGCGACCATCCTAAAAGCGCCAAATAGTTACATATTGCTTCAGGCAAGAATCCACGTTCACGGTACCAAGCAATTGATACTTCGCCATTTCGTTTCGAAAGTTTGGCGTTGTCTTGTCCCATAACAAATGGAAGGTGAGCAAAAAGCGGGTATTCAGATTCAGAAATTCCCATAGCTTGATAGACGCGAATTTGGCGTGGTGTTGAAGAAAGTAAGTCCTCGCCGCGTAAAACATGTGTCACTTTCATCATGACATCATCGACCGCAACAGCCAAGGTATAAAGAGGCGATCCATCCGCGCGAACCAAAACAAAATCGGGAACAAAATTGTGGTCGAAGGTGACTTCGCCACGAATTAAATCAGTAAAGGTAGTCGATCCATCTGGCATTCTCATGCGAACAACTGGCTTGCGACCTTGCGCAACAAATGCATCGATCTGTTCCTGCGTAAGATTTCTGCAATGCCCGTTGTAACCAGGAGCGACATTTGATTTACGTTGTGCTTCACGTACAGCTTCTAGCTCATCAGAACTGCAGTAACAGTGATAGGCGAATCCATCAGCTAAGAACTTTTGCGCCCACTTGGCATAAATATCAAGGCGCTGTGATTGTAAGTAAGGGCCATTCGCTCCCCCAACTTCTGGACCCTCATCCCAATTGAGGCCAAGCCATTTGAGAGTATCGATTGCTGCTTGAATGTATTCATCGGTCACGCGATCTTTATCAGTATCTTCAATACGGAATATGAATGTTCCGCCGGTATGGCGCGCATATGCCCAATCAAATAGAGCGGTTCGAATATTTCCGACATGCAAGTCACCTGTTGGTGATGGTGCGAATCGAACGCGAACTGGGCGGGTATCTAGAGTGGTATTTGCACTATTTGGCACGATTGCTGACCTTATTCGTTAATGTGCCAAGTCCGTCAATTGAAACGGAAACTTGCGCACCTTCTGGCATTGGACCTATTCCGGAGGGGGTTCCCGTGATGATGACATCTCCTGGTAGCAAGGTCATCACAGAGGAAACAAAATTTATAATTCGAGGAACGTCAAAGATCATCTGATCTAAGGTCGAGGATTGCTTTACTTCACCATTTACAATCGCCTCGATCTTTTGCGTACCTGGTAGGAAATCTGTCTCAATCCACGGACCAAGCGGGCAGAACGTATCGAAGCCCTTGGCTCTAGTCCACTGACCATCCTTTGTCTGCAAATCTCTAGCGGTAACGTCATTAGCGATTGTGTATCCAAATATCACATCATTTACCCGTTCGAGGGGAACATCCTTACAAATGCGTGAGATCACGATTGCAAGCTCTGCTTCATGGTCAACTCGCTCACTCATGCGAGGCCATTGAATCAAATCATTTGGCCCAATTACGGAAGTATTTGGTTTTAGAAAAATAATTGGTTCTTCAGGAACCGCAGAATTCATTTCAGCGGCGTGATCTGCGTAATTCTTGCCAATACAAACAACTTTGCTGCGTGGAAGGACGGGTGCCAGAAGTCGTACTTCTGAGAGCGCAATCTTGCTTTCACTCGGAACAATTCCACCAAAAATAGGGTCACCTTTTAAAACCAAAATCTGGTCGTTGTCATTGATGACACCATAATGTGGATCAGTGCCAAAACCGGCATCCACATTGGCTGAGAATCTAACAATACGCATGTCGACAGTCTATCTGCTCTTTATAGGTGGGGTTCTTGCGTAACTTCTTCGGTAATGCGAACGGCCAAAACTGTTCCGATACGGTGACGTCGGCCAACAGGTCGCTCAGCAGTAAATTTCCAACCAGCCACAACAATCGAGCTACCGGGAATAGGTACCCGCCCTAAGGTCTTGGCAATCAGGCCTCCAACAGAATCAACATCTTCACGCTCGAGGGCAGAGATTTTTGTATCAGCAAGCTCTTCAAAATCTTCGACATGAAGACGCGCAGAAATTCGAACCGTATTGGAATCTAACCATTCTGCTTCTGCATCTTCATTGTCATATTCGTCGGCGATTTCACCAACAATTTCCTCAAGAATGTCTTCGATTGTGATGAGCCCAGCCGTTCCACCATATTCATCGATAACAACAGCCATGTGTATCTGATCTCGCTGCATTTCCTTAAGTAATTCTGCTGCGGTCTTAGTTTCGGGAACAAATGTCGCGTTACGAATTATTTCAACGACATGTTCTGTATTTTCTGCATCCCGATTTTCATGCACCCGTCGTGCTAAATCCTTTACATAGGCGATTCCAATGACATTATCGAGATTCTCATCAATAACAGGAATTCGAGTGAAACCCGAACGAAGCGCTAACGAAAGCCCTTGTCTTAGAGTTTTATTGCCTTCGATATAAACCATATCTATGCGCGGAACCATCAACTCGCGAACCAATGTTTCACCTAGATCAAAAACAGAGTGAATCATTTCCCGCTCTGACTCTTCTACAAGACCACTTTCTCGAGCTTGATCAACAAGATCACGAAGTTCAGCTTCCGAAGTAAACGGCCCTTGTTTAAAACCACGCCCCGGCGTAAGGGCATTTCCAATTGCAATAAGCAATCTAGTAAGCGGTCCAAGTGTTTGTGCTAAGAAATCAGCAACGATTGTGGCAGCAGGTGCCCACTTCATGGCGTGTTGTTTTCCAAGTGTCCTTGGTCCAACTCCCACGACAACATAAGAAAGAACAACCATAATCGCAATTGTGATTGTTACTTGAGCTAAGTGACTTCCATTTGGCGTAATGATGGATTCGGCGACAAGAACCGTTGCTGTAAGTTCACAAGCCTTGCGAACCAAGAGCATGACATTTGTGTATTTCGAAGGTTGGGCAAGTATCTTGCTAAGTCGTTGTGCCAACTTTGGTCTGCGCTCCCCTAGATCATCAACCCACACACGTGAAATCGAGTTAAGGGCAGATTCACTTCCAGCAAGAAAGCCAGCGAAAACAAGGAGGACAATTATTAGAAATATTCCAAAGGGTGTCATGCGAGGGATGCTCTCCATTCAGCAAGACATTCATCTTGAAGTGCAAACATAACCTTCTCTTCTTCCTTGTCGGCATGATCGTATCCAAGGCAGTGCAGAACGCCATGAACAGTAAGTAGCGCTAGCTCCGCATCAAGCCCATCTTTTGCTTGTTTTAGGGCAAATTCTGGGCAGAGAACTATGTCGCCAATAATTCCTGGTCCATCTGCGGCGGAAAACGGAACCATTTCATCCATTGGAAAAGATAGAACATCTGTTGGTCCTGGTAAATCCATCCACTGCACGTGAAGTTCTTCGATGCGCGCCTCATCAACAATTGTGATGGATAGATCGGACTCTGGATGAATTCCCATTTTTTCCATGGCAAATGCGGCCACAGAAGTGATGGCCTCTTCATTACAGATTGATTTAGATTCGTTTAAGAGTTCGATGGCCATTATTACCAGCCCCTTTTTCATCCCAATTGCCGTAGGCGGTGACGATATCGCCGACCAATCGATTACGAACTACATCCTCGGCTGTAAGTGTGAGGAAACAAATATCGTCCACACCCTCCAAGATTTCCTGAACAATTTTTAGCCCTGACTGCGTACCGTGAGGTAAATCCACTTGCGTAACATCGCCAGTGATGACCATCTTCGAACCGAATCCCAGGCGAGTTAAGAACATCTTCATCTGTTCGGCAGAAGTATTTTGTGCTTCATCGAGGATTACGAAAGCATCGTTAAGAGTTCGACCACGCATATATGCCAGAGGAGCAATTTCAATAATTCCGGAAGCCATTAAACGTGGAATGGAATCTTGATCAATCATGTCATGAAGTGCATCAAAGAGTGGGCGCAGATATGGGTCAATCTTCTCTTGAAGAGTTCCAGGAAGAAAACCAAGCCTTTCGCCGGCTTCGACAGCAGGACGAGTCAAAATTATTCTATTTACTTCTTTTGCTTGCAAGGCCTGAATTGCCTTTGCCATTGCAAGATAAGTCTTTCCCGTACCTGCAGGTCCAAGCCCAAATGTAATTGTGTTCTCGGCAATCGCTTCGACATATTTCTTTTGATTTGCAGTTTTAGGACGAATCGTTTTTCCGCGATTGCTCAATATATTTAGCGAAAGAACTTCAGCAGGATGATCTGCTGGTGTACGCGAAACCATTGCTAGAGATTGTCGAACTGAATCTGCCGTTAGTGCTTGTCCCGCACGGAGAATGACAAGTAGCTCCCTAACTAGGCTCACAAATTTTTCACTTTGTTCGAGGTCACCGCCAACGAATATCTCGTTACCTCGTACGGTGACAGAGATTAAAGGGAAGGCCGATTCGATTTCGCGCAAATAAGCATCTTGAGGCCCAACAAGTGCAACCATCGGAATGGCTACTGGGACGGTAATCGCTGCAGGATGATCCATATGGCTTAAATACTACTTTTAACCCGGAGGCCAAGCGAATGGACGCCCGCCCAAGAGATGCAAATGAGCGTGAAAAACACTTTGGCCCGCACTTTCACCTGTATTAAAGGCAAGTCGATATCCATCAAGTTCGCGCTCTTTGGCAATTTGGTCTGCCACAGTAAAGAGTTCGGCAAGGGTTGTTGGGGCCATTGCGGCTAATTCAGCAGCGCTTTCGTGATGCCATTTAGGAATTATAAGTACATGCGTTGGCGCTTGAGGTGTGAGATCGTTGAAAGCCAGCACATCGATACTCTCAAAGACGATATCGCCCGGTATTTCCTTGGCAACGATTTTGCAGAAGATGCACATGGCTAAATCTTAGTCCTACCAGCGTTGAATCAAAGTTTGAACGGCTGCAAGTGCTGCGAATCCCGCATGAGCCGAGCGCAAAACTTCCTGGCCCAAGCGCACCTGGGTTCCAGAGAGAAGCGAGAGCTCTTCTTCGCTAATTCCACCTTCAGGTCCAACAACAATTACAACTGGGGTTGAATCCACAAATTTAAGCGAAGAAAATTTATTAGAGGCGGCCTCATGCAAAACAATCATCTTTCCATCAAATCTTTGAGCAGCTTGTTTTGTCGTTATTGCACTTTCGATAACTGGAAACCGAACCCGGCGAGATTGCTTTGATGCGGCGATTGCAACAGCGTTCCACTTCTCAGTAGAACTCTCTTTTTCTTGAGCTATCGAACGCTCGGCTTTCCACGGAATTATTCTGTCAGCCCCAGCAACAGTTAGAAGCTCTATTGTTTCGCGCATACGGTCTGATTTTGTCAGCGCTTGAATCACAATCAATTCTGGTGCACGTGGCTCTTCAAACCCACGGCGTATAACCGCAATCGAAAAACTCTTTTTATCCAAAGCACTAACAGCTCCTTGAGCCCAATTACCCTGACCATCAGTCACAACAATTTCTTCACCAATATTTAGGCGCATCACCTTCATCGCATGATGGGCTTCGTCTCCATCAATAATCTGAACATCCGACGAAGTTAATTCAGGAACAACGAAAACCGAGAGCATCAACGGCCAAAAGCATCTCTGAAGCGCGCAAAGAAGCCATGTTCCTTCTCGTCGCGTTTGTGAACGCTCACTGTCTGCGGTGTTTCACCGCG
The DNA here is from genome assembly GCA_903898555.1 of uncultured Actinomycetes bacterium. GTDB lineage: Bacteria > Actinomycetota > Actinomycetes > Nanopelagicales > Nanopelagicaceae > PALSA-747. The sequence continues at coordinate 129 of CAIUFY010000123.1, read as the reverse complement.
GAGGGAGGCTAATTTCTTCAAAAGCTCTTCTTCCTCTTTTTTCAGCTTATGTGGTGTCGTAACATCCACATGAACTACGAGATCTCCGCGACCTCCACCGCGCAAGTGCGTTACTCCAAGATTTTTTAG
>CAIUFY010000122.1 GCA_903898555.1 uncultured Actinomycetes bacterium | reverse complement strand
TTCCATTGTCACTCCATTTGGGAGTGAGTGAACTACTCGATTTCCAGAATAAAGGAAGAAACCGGTCATGGTTTCTGGCAACATCATCGCGAAAAGCGAGATCACTCGAGTCGAATACGCAATATAAAAAGGTTGAGGATTGCCTTCCATCACGGGGTAGTAATAAATCGTTCCAGCAACAATAAACATGATTAATTCCAGGGAATGAACATTGGAGTTTCGCATTCCCGCATTTGCCAAAGGTGAAAAATGGGTCAAGATGAGAGTTGCAAGGAAGATTGTGAATCCAACTTCAGGCTTAAAGAGGTAACGAAATACTCCTCTATCAATCCGAAGAATCTTGAAGGGTGAACCAAGGATAATTAGGGGTGAAATCAGCATCATGAGTGAAATATGCTGAATCATGTGAACTGTGAAGTTGTGGGTCGCATAATGCGGGACTGGGCCAACCAGAATAATCGCCATCAAGATGAGTGCTAGCCCCATAAGTGACTGGCGCACTTTTGAAATTCCGTAGACCAAAGGTCTAGAAGAAAAATAAGAATAACCAGCGAAAATTAAGAGCCCTCCGAAGAGGAAATCCCAAGCAATATTGAGCTTCACAAAACCTCCTTAATACTCAGGTAATCGTTATATCTATATCTCTTCTATGGCTTCCTTAAGCCTACTCGCAGGCGTACGCTCGCGCGGTGACCTGCTTCACAGAAATGACTACTAATGACGAAAGTTCTCGTAGCCATTCCCTCTCTAATGAAAACGGAAAGAAGGAATAGTGGAAACCACCACGTCAACAACAAGTTCAAGTAAGCGCATGATCAGCGCACTTGTCTTTGTCGTTCTTGGTGTTGCAATAGTTGGAGTTGTTGGATTTACGCTGCATACACTCAGCGCAGATCCGCAAAAACCACTTTATGCAACTAAGAGCGCCGACACAATTGAGATTGATGGCAAGTCGTATCCAAAGGCAAGTGCTGTACTTGGGGTTTATCCTGACAAAGCTACAGCTGCAGAACATGGATACACCGCCAATAGACACGATTATGTTCAATACGGTCCCTCAACTCATTTAGTGCTTCCTGCGCACACCTACGTGACGATCACTATTCACGCATATGACAGCGGCGAGCACCTTAATAATCCTTACTTTGGGAAAGTTGTTGGGACGATCGGCGGAACAATTAATGTAGATGGAGTTGATGTCAACAATATTCCTTCCGATAATGTTGAACACACATTCACACTTCATGGAATTCCTTCAACTTCTCAAGACCCTCTCTTTGTTAACGTCCCACTTCCACAAGTGAAGGTTGATGACAAAGATAACTTCCTTCCTACTAACGATCCTGGAACAAACAACAAAGGTCACACCGTGACGTTCTCGTTTATTACAGGTGGAGCTGGCGACTATGTGTGGAACTGCGAATATCCATGCGGTGATGGAACATACGCAAAATTTGGCGCTGCAATGAGCGCATATGGATATATGTCCGGAAAGGTAACGGTCGCATAATGTCTAATCACGATGAAGAACTAACGCCAACCCCGGGACAGCGAGCAATAAATTTATTTAGGCGCACGGATGTGCAACGCGCTCTACTCTTTACAATCCTCTGGACTGCAGTCTTTGTAATCCTTGGACTTTATTTCTATCCAAAATGGATGCCAGAAGTAATGAGCCGAGACATGAAAGCAATGGAGAGAATCATCGTTGGATTTACGGTGATTTCTGCTCCGATTGCGGGACTTGTCATGGGAATTGCTACTCAGGCAATAACTAATCGTCACAAGGGAGACACCCCTCCACCCGATGGGCCTGCAATTCGTACAAACGGTCCAGTTGTTATGGTTTGGACTGTTGTCTCTGGAATATTCTGCTTAATCGCAGTCGTTTGGGGAATTGCCGAATTAAATTCCATGGCTCTTGAAGCCACAGCAGGAAGTAAGGAAGCTCTCCACGTACAAGTAATTGGATCGCAATGGGTTTGGTCATTTAAATACACAGATCTCGGTGTAGAATCAGACAAGCTGATGTTGCCAATCAATCGTCCTGTTGAGTTTGAAGTCACTTCTGAAGATGTTAACCACTCATTCTGGCCATTGCAGCTTGGAGTCAAAGTTGACGCAAACAGACTTCAAACGACCGTTGCGGATACTGTTCCTACGAAACTGGGTCCAATTGATGTGAAGTGCGCTGAACTTTGCGGCCTTTATCACGCATATATGGAAACCAGCGGAAAAGTTATGACTACAACTGATTTCAATAATTGGGTAACATCAAATGGAGGTCACGTAGCATGACAACTCTTCATAACACTTCAACACACGCACGACCAATCCCTAATCCAAAAAAGAGTTTAATTACAAAACTTAATATGGGAACAGGAATTATTGTCGGCGTGATATTCGCTTTTGCTGCTTATTACGCATTCCAACCAAATGCTGATACTGCTGGTTTTTACAATCAACAAAATAAGGCATTACTTGCAGCGATGCTTTTTTGGAGCGTTGGCTTCCTTATCGGAATTGGTGCCTTCATTGGGCCATTCCGCTGGTTAATCGGTAAAGATTTAACTGCTGAAGAGCAGCTCTACCTTGCTGGCGACGGGCAAGGCATCAAGCGTTACTTCAAATACTGCACAGACCACAAGGTTGTTGGAATTCAGTATCTCGTTGGAGTCATGGCGATGCTCGCGGTTGGTGGCGGTATGGCAATGATGATTCGTACAAGCCTGGCTGTCCCTGGTGGACATTTCATCGGTGCCTCTGTTTACAACTCACTTGTAGGTATGCACGGAATTACGATGATTGTTGCGATGATCATCGTTGCTACAGGACCTTTCGGAAACTACATCATGCCAATCATGATTGGCGCGCGCGATATGGCGTTTCCAAGACTCAATGCTTTGTCTTGGTGGGTTCTTTTCACTGCGATTCCCGTGCTTTGCAGTGCGTGGTTCCTCGGTGGAATACCAACAGGTTGGACTGCCTATGCTCCGTTGAGCGTTCAAGCAGGTCCGGGTATGAACGCATTCGTGGCAACAATCCTCATTTTTGCGGTCTCAACTGCTGTCGCAGGCATGAATATCACTTCGACAGTCGTTGCAATGCGCGCAAAAGGTATGAAGTGGAATCGAGTTCCAATCTTCGTAGTAGGAGCAACAATGTCTGTTGCTTTAGCTATTCCCGCATTTCCAACCTTCATGTTGGCGATGGTTCAAACAGCTACTGATCGCGTATTCAACACCGGCTTTTACGATGCAAACGTCGGTGGAAGTGGCTGGCTTTACGCCCACCTCTTCTGGATTATGGGACACCCTGAAGTTTATGTAATCCTTTTACCGGGTATTGCAATCCTCATGGAAATTGCGCCTGTATTCGTCCGTAAACCACTTTTCTCCTACAACGCCGCAATCATGGGCTTTGCAGGTATTGCTGGTCTTTCAGTCTTAGTTTGGGCTCACCATATGTACATTTCGGGTTGGACTCCAACTCTGAACGGTCCATTCATGGTGACTACGGAAATGATTTCGGTACCAACCGGACTGCTCTTCCTCGTAATGTTAGGAACAATCTGGCGAGGAAAACCTTGGATGAAACTTCCAATGCTGGGACTTTTTGCCGTTATCTGGAACCTCCTCATCGGTGGCATCACAGGCATCTATCTGTCTGACGTTCCTGCTGATAACTACTTGCATGGTTCTATGTTTGTGACTGCGCACTTCCATTACACGCTAATGGGCGCAGCTCTTACAGGCGCTGTTGCAGGGCTTGCATACTGGTTCCCAAAGATGACCGGGCGCATGCTCAATGAGCCTGCTGGTTACACAGCATTCTGGTTTACTCAAATTGGATTCCAGGTCTTGTTCTTGGGAATGTTTATTGCCGGAGCGGAAGGACAACCACGACGTGTTGTCAGCTTCGCGGCAATGTACAAGTACTCGAACATGATTAGCACCGGCGGCGCTTATCTTGTGGGCATTGGCTTCATAATTCTCTTGTGGGCCGTGATTCACTCATGGCGCAAAGGCGATATCGCTCCGCAAAATCCGTGGGGTGCAAAGACTCTTGAGTGGACAGTTCCTTATCCAGTCCCACTTGAGAACTTTGATGAAGCTCCAATTATTACAAGCGATCCTTATGGCTATGGAAAGGGCAACTAATGTCATCTGATACCGCTTCTCACACCGAGTTCCACATCCACCACGATGCTCCAGCAGTTGTCGGACGCCGTGAACGTTTAGGAGTTCGGTTATTGATTGTTGCAGACGGCGCATTTGTCTTCGGCATGATCTTCTCTTACTTCTACCTTCGTGGTCTTAACGCGAACAACAGTTGGGTTCCAAAGGGTGGCCACACGCTTGCAGCATCAAACGGTTGGATTGTTGCAGCACCGCTAGTTGTTGCAGCAATCGTTCATAAGCTTGGAGTTAAATCACGTAGTTCTTTGACTGCAGGTATTGTTCTCTTGGCAATGCTTGTCGGCGCTTACCTCCAGTGGCATCAATTGGCTCACATGCCATTTATTGCAGTTGATGATGGTGGTCGTCATTACTTTGAAGGTGCGTACGCTTCAAACTGGGTGGTCCTTGCTGGTGCAAATATGTTCCACTACATAATAGGAATATTCCTAGCACTTGGATTATTTATCCGTGGCTTCCGCGCAAAAGTGGATCCGACCTTAGAATATTGGCGTCAATTAACTGCCGGTTCTTGGTTCACGTGGATCGCAGCAGCTGGAATCCTTTGTGCAATAACCACAGGCATAATCTAAAAGTACAAAGTCAATAGCCCCGCTCATTACATCTGGTAATGAGCGGGGCTTTTTTTGTTCAGCGTTTTACTTCTTTTTTGCAGCTTTCTTTTTTGCAGCTTTCTTTTTTGCCTTCTTCTTAATTACTGACTTCTTAACCTTTTTTACCGTAGTCGTCTTTTCAGCCGTACCGGTGTTGGCCTCTGAAGTCTCGTGCGTTGCAGTTCCTTCAGCCCCTGCCACAGTCTTTACAGCTGGCTTCTTAGCTGTGGGAGAAGTTGTTGCTGCCTGAGAAACCGTTGGAACAAGTAAACCTAGAACAATTGCTGCTGCGAGTACTTTTTTCATATGAGATAACTCCTAATATTATTTAACGCGATTTGGACAGGGGGCTAAGTTTGCCTTAAACCCCCTGTGAAAACCCTTAGAGACGCGTCTTAGATAACTGGGAGTGCTGCAAGCGCCGCTTCGAAATCCGAATCTAGAAGCTTTGAATCTTCCATATTGCCACTGAGGAATTGATCGTATGCTGCAAGATCAAAGTGTCCATGACCGCAGAGAGCAGTGAGAATAACTTTCTCTTCACCGGTTTCCTTGGCAAGAAGTGCCTCTTGAATTGCGACAGCAATTGCGTGTGTAGGTTCAGGAGCAGGAACGATTCCTTCAGTGCGAGCAAACTTAACTGCTGCCTCAAAGCATTCCTTTTGTCCCACTGTTGTCGCAGTCATCATTCCAAGTTCGTAAATGTGGGAAACAAGCGGTGCCATACCGTGATAACGAAGTCCACCAGCATGGATTGGATCTGGAATGAAGTCATGGCCCAAGGTGTGCATCTTCATCAGTGGTGTCATTCCTGCTGTATCACCGAAGTCATAAGCATAAGTTCCACGAGTGAGTGATGGGCACGAGGCTGGTTCTACTGCGCGGATCTCAGGGTTCATCTTGCCCTTCATCTTTTCGCGCATAAATGGGAATGAGAGGCCAGCAAAGTTTGATCCACCACCGGTGCAACCGACAAGAAGATCAGGAGTTTCGCCAACTTTCGCCATTTGAAGAAGTGCCTCTTCGCCGATAATCGTCTGGTGGAGAAGAACGTGGTTTAGAACTGAACCAAGTGCATATGCAACCGTTGGATCTGCAACTGCGGCTTCTACAGCCTCGGAGATAGCGATGCCTAAAGATCCAGACATGTTCTTTGGATCTGCTGCGATTCGTCGGCCAGCTTCGGTCAGTTGTGACGGTGAACGATGTACTTCGGCGCCAAAGACTTCCATCATCAAGCGACGGTAAGGCTTCATATCAAATGATCCACCTACTTGCCAGACTTCGCATTCAAGATCGAAGAGCGCGCATGCAAAAGCGAGCGCAGTTCCCCATTGACCAGCACCAGTCTCGGTTGTTAGCTTCTTAATTCCAGCCTTTTTGTTGTAATAAGCCTGAGGGACTGAAGTGTTTGTCTTATGTGAACCGGCAGGGGAAACACCTTCATACTTGTAATAAATACGAGCTGGTGTGTCGAGAAGTTTTTCTAAGCGGCGAGCGCGGAACAAAGGTGATGGGCGCCAAGTGCGGTAGACGTCAAGAACTTCTCCTGGAATATCAATGTATGAATCTGTTGATACTTCTTGAAGAATTAAGTCCATCGGAAAGAGTGGGGCCAAATCTGCAGGTCCTACAGGTTGATGGGTACCTGGGTGCAATGGCGGTGGTGGAGGTGATGGAAGATCAGGAATGATGTTGTACCACTGCGTCGGCATTTCACTTTCATCAAGCGTGATCTTGGTGAATGAATGCGGATCTTTATTGAGTCCCATTAAAAAGCCCCTCAGGTCGTAGGTTGACGGCTAACGGTACGGGTGAGATGAACTTGGAGCAAGGATTATCGGGAAACGATTTCCTTAGATGTTGTAATTTCATCTAGAAATTCCAAATGAGGATCTACGCCGATTCCAAACCCTTGCGGAACATCTAGGTACCCATCGTTCATAACAAATGGGTTTGTCACATCTTCCTTGAAATATCGAGAAGAGGCCGAAGTATCACCAGGGAGGGTGAATCCGGGAAGCGCGGCAAGCGCGAGATTTGCAGCTCGACCGATGCCCGTCTCCAACATTCCTCCGCACCAAACAGGAATCTCTCTTTCAACACACAAATCGTGAATTCGAACTGACTCGAGATATCCACCCACACGACCTGGCTTGATATTAATAATTGTTGTCGCTTCAAGGGCGAGGGCATCTTGTGCTGCTCGCAAGGAGACTATTGATTCATCGAGGCAGATTGGTGTTCGCACTTTTCTCGCCAGCCCTGCGTGACCCAAAATGTCATGTTCATCAAGTGGTTGTTCAATCAAAAGTAAATTGAAAGGGTCTAGCTTTGCTAGGTGATCTCCATCTTCACGGGCATATGCTTGATTAGCATCCACCTGTAAGGGAATTGAAGGCCATGTTTCACGGACTATCCGCACTGGCTCAATGTCCCATCCTGGTTCGATCTTCAATTTAATACGTCGATATCCGGCATCCACGTAGGAAGAAACTTCTTCAAGGAGTTGATCAATTGTGGGTGCAATTCCAACAGATACGCCGCACTCCACTTTGCTCTTTGTCGCACCTAAGTACGAGCCAAGGCTTCTCTTCTCACTTCGGAGCTGAGCGTCAAGAATGGCAGTTTCCAGCGCAGCTTTTGCCATTGGAGCGCCCAAATACGGAGCCAAAAGGCCGGCAATATCTTCAGCTCGCACTTCACTTCGGCTGAAAAGTGCTGGGATTAAGAAACGCTTGATTAAGTCTAAATTTCCTGCGACATACTCAGGCGAGTAAAGCGGCTCTGACATGGCTACATCCTCGGCCCATCCAATGTTTCCACTTTCGTCTGTAACTTTCACAACTATCAATTCCCGAGAGGTTTGAGTTCCAAAGGAAGTGCGAAAGGGGCGGACGAGCGGAAGTTCAATGGTGCGAAGTTCAAACTCCTGAATTTTCATTAAGCCAAAATATATTCGTTGTTGTCGGAAAAACCAATAAGTTCACGATTATTCTTCAACGCATTCATAAATACTTGTCGGACATTCATCCGCCACTCTTTCGCCTTGGCCGGATCTTCACCACGCAACTTCACAATATCTTCTGGGATAGCAATACGAATGGAGTCCTCAGGAATTTTGGTAATAATCGGCCGGATTAGAGGCTCTTCGTCGGTTAAGTCCCACCTTGCCATGAGCCGATCAGACTCATCTCCAGCGTTTAACATGTCAGGCATTGCGCCATAGAAATTTGGGAAATACCCAACGAGATCGACTCCGAGTTTCACAATATTAAGTTTTGCATTACGCCGAACCAGTGGATCAAAAGTCCATTGAATTGATTTGTAGCCTTCTTGGCGAGCCCACGAGTATTGATGCATTTTTAAAGCTGAACCAATTCCAGCATCACGAAATTGCGAGAGAGTTGCGGCCATGTGAGAGTGAAGGTGAAGTTCCCCTTTTACGGATGGAAACGCAAATGCAGCACCTGCAATTTTTCCATCAATAAAGGCCCCAGCAAGATAAGAGCCGTTATGAACCATCGCCTGCATTAAATTTGGGGTTACTTCTGTGCC
>CAIUFY010000121.1 GCA_903898555.1 uncultured Actinomycetes bacterium | reverse complement strand
AATTCCCGGTGGCGGTAGCCCTGACATGGGTGGCATAACTGCTGATGGAAAACAATTCTGGGTTTCAGGAAGATATAACGGCGTCGTGTACGTCTTCGATTTGGAACATCGCAAATTTCTAAAATCCATCAAAGTTGGCAAGGAACCTCACGGACTTGCTCTATACCCACAACCCGGCCGATACTCACTTGGCCATACAGGAATTCTTCGCTAATGAAGCTTCGTAATTCCGTACCACTCATAATTGGTCGACTTGCTTACGTGGCAGGGATTGCCGACATCCTTGCAAATGTTCTCACTCCGGTGAAGTCGAGCACACAAAAGATCAACCGTTATCTTCCTATTTTTATACATTCTGCAGCGTTTGCCACTTCTGTTGTAACCGGAGTAGTGCTCATCATTCTCGCCAGAAATCTGATCCGCAGAAAGCGGCGCGCTTGGGCCTTATCAATCGCAATTTTGATAATTAATATGTCTGCTGATTTACCTCGCGCCCAACATCATCCAGCGCAAATTGCAGGCGCCGGTTTCTTATTATTGCTACTAATTGTCTACCGCAAAGAGTTTTATGCTCTTTCGGATCCGACGACAAAGCTACGCCCACTTTATAGCTTCATTTTCACCTTTATTGTGATGTTTATCGTGGGAATACTCATTCTTCTAAATAGACACAGGGATGCTTTCGTGGGATCGCCCTCTATTTGGAATATCGCACAGACGGTTCTTTACGGATTTCTTTCTCTTTCGGGGCCGCTTAAATTCACGAACGAACGTATGTCAGATATTGTCACAACAACTCTTTCATTCTTGGGGCTATTTATTGTCTTTATCCCGTTTGCAATGTTTTTGCGTCGCGTTAAACCAATAGCCGTGATGACTGAGGAAGAAATCGATTTAGTTAAAAAACTGATTGCTCACGATGCTGAACAAGATTCGCTGGGCTATTTCGCGACAAGACGAGATAAGAACGTTATTTGGAGTTCAAATAAGAAAGCTGGAATTGCATATCGAGTGCAGAGTGGTGTGATGCTCGCCTCTGGCGATCCTTTCGGTGAATTCAGTTTATGGCCAGATGCAATAGATGCATTTCTTGATGAAGCAAAGAGACATGCATGGACCCCTGGAGTCATGGGTGCAAGTGATCGCGGCGGGGAAGTTTGGGTGGAGAAAGCCGGTCTGCTTGCAATAGATATTGGCGATGAAGCAATCATTAATGTGAACTCATTCACCCTTGAGGGTCGTTCGATGGGCAATGTGCGTCATATGATCAATCGAATCGGGCGCAAAGGTTACTCAGCCACAACATGTCGCTGGCACGAGCTAGATGAAAAAACAAAAGCTGAACTAAAAATCCTTGCAAGAAAGTGGCGTTACGGAGTTCCCGAACGTGGGTTCTCAATGTCCATGGATCGTTTTGGTGAAGACTCGGATGGGGATGCATTTATCACCATTACAAGACAAGAGGGCGAGATAAAGGGACTACTTTATTTTGTTCCATGGTCGACACATAGCCTCTCCCTAGATCGCATGCAGCGTGAACGTGGTGCAGATTCAGGCGTTAATGAACTAATGATCGTTACTTCGGTTCAGTATGCAAAGGAACATGGATTTAAATACATTTCGCTGAATTTTGCCGCTTTTCGTTCGCTTTTTGAAAGAGCGGACAAGATCAGTGCAGGTCCAGTTACGCGTAGCACTCGAAATTTCATCCGATTCTTATCGAACTTTTTCCAAGTTGAATCCCTCTACAGATTCAATGCAAAATTCGATCCGGAATGGCAAACGCGTTATGTGCTCTATCCAAAGCCAAGTGACTTGCCAGCCGTTGGATGGTCTGCGCTAAGAGCGGAGAAATTCATTACTAGCTTTAGAAGTCACTCAGTCTAGTTTTGGTTTATCCATAAAAAGCCGGTCGATACGAAGGGCCGCCACACAGACAAATTATGTCCTCCGGATGGAATTTCATCGTATTTGATGGTCACTAGAGACGAAGCAGATTTAATAAATGTTTGTGTGGAGCTGAAAGAGAATCGATCATGTGGACTAGCTATAACAAGAAGTTTTACAGAATTATTCTGTTTTCGAAGTTGGGCTACCAGATCATATTCAGAGCTTAACGTTGCCCGTTGAGCAACACTAGTTCGAGTTGCAAATGCTGGAGCAAAATATCCTGCCAATGATACGGCCGCGCTATATTCATCTTGGTGACGAATTGCAATTTCAGCAGCGCACCATCCCCCGGTGGAATAACCGAAGGTGGACCACTGTCTTGTATCAACACCTATGTACCGTTGGGCAAAAAGATGCATATCTTTTGTTAACCAAGTTTCAACTTGCGCGCCGCCGCGAATATTCAAACATTCAGTATCTTCACCTGGCACAACATTAATTGATGGAATAATTGCGATTGTCTGAGGAATCTTGTGAGAATTTTCTAGCTTTTCAATCGCTGGAATACCTTTCAATGCTCCAATCCATGTTTCTGGGACTCCGGGATAACCTGAAAAAAGCTCAGTTACTTTGTAATCGATTGTGAGTTTTGAAAAATTAGAATTGCTACGAAGAGCTTTTGCAATTTCCGGAGGGAAGACAACATATACGGAATCTGTAACCCCTGAGTTCTCTCCGGTAATAATTTTCTTGATAATAAGACTTCCGCCAGGCAAAGATTTACCCTTACGAAGATCGTGCGCGGTAAATCCACTTAAAGCTGCCGTACTTACTGCTGATTTACTAAGATCGCTCCGAATTCCGGCTAAGTCACTCCAGGAGGAGTAGAACTCACCCGCGCGATTTATTGTTATCCCAGCGGCTGACAAAAAAATTATTTGAATAAGGATAATAAAGACAAATCTGGCCGAATGGTGTCGAAATTTGGTTCCTGCTAATACGTGCCACTTGGTAACCACGAAGAGAGTCATGCCCAGGCCAATAATCCAGAAAGTCAGTTCCGTGCGAAGGCTCAACAAGGGGAACATGGGCCTATTTAATCCTTAAAATCCTCGCTGGGAAACCGCGTATAGTTTCCACACGTGCGATTCCTAAATAACCCAACATTTGACCTGACATATGACGATGTCTTTATGGTCCCGAGCAAATCTGATATCTCAAGTCGTATGGATGTTGATCTAACATCAACCGACGGCACTGGAACAACAATTCCAATTGTTGTAGCCAACATGACGGCCATATCAGGTCGTCGCATGGCTGAAACTGTCGCCAGGCGTGGTGGCATCGCCGTAATTCCTCAGGACATTCCATTAGAAATCGTCAGTGAAGTAATTTCTTGGGTTAAAACTCGACATTCTTTTTTCGACACTCCGGTCACTCTTGCACCACATGAAACGGTTGCCGACGCAATCGACTTAATTTCAAAGCGTGCACACGGCGCACTTATTGTTGTTGAAGATGGAAAGCCAGTCGGAATTGTTACGGATGCTGACTTAGAAAAAGTTGATCGATTTACCCAAGTTCATATCGTGATGAGCAAAGATTTAGTAACTCTGGCCGAAACTGTGACACCTCACGAGGCTTTTGATTTTCTCAATTCACATCGTAGGCGGCTTGCTCCTGTCGTCGACAAGAATGGCAAGCTTGTTGGAATTCTGACAAAGACCGGAGCGCTCCGTGCCACTCTTTACTCACCAGCACTTGACGCAAACGGCAAGCTTCGCATCGCTGCTGCCGTTGGCATCAATGGAGACGTTGCTGGAAAAGCTCAAGCTCTATTAAACGCAGGAGCTGACGTATTAGTTGTTGATACTGCTCATGGACATCAAGCAAAAATGATTGAGGCGTTAAAAATTATTCGCGCCCTTAATCCAAGCGTTCCACTCGTGGCGGGCAATATCGTCACCGCCGAAGGTGTGAAGGATTTGATTGATGCTGGAGCAGATATTATAAAAGTTGGCGTAGGCCCGGGCGCGATGTGCACAACACGCATGCAAACTGGCGTTGGCCGACCACAATTTACTGCCGTTCTTGAATGTGCAGCAGAAGCAAAGAAGTATGGAAAAACAGTTTGGGCCGATGGCGGTGTTAGACACCCTCGAGATGTTGCACTTGCACTTGCAGCTGGAGCTTCCCAAGTGATGATTGGTTCTTGGTTTGCCGGAACTCTTGAATCACCTAGTGACCTCAATAAAGATTCGAACGGCCGCCTTTACAAAGAATCGTTTGGCATGGCATCTGCACGCGCTGTTGCTGCCCGAACTGCCGGTGAGGGTGCATTTGATCGTGCTCGAAAAGCACTTTTTGAAGAGGGAATTTCATCTTCTCGTATGTATATCAACCCAGAGCGTCCAGGGGTTGAAGATCTATTGGATGAGATTATTGCGGGAGTTCGTTCATCATGTACATACGCAGGAGCTCGAAGTCTTGCCGATTTTCATGAAAAGGCAGTTGTGGGGATTCAATCAGCTTCTGGTTACGCAGAAGGTCGCCCGCTTTTTCAATCTTGGACTAAGTAAAACTAATCTACTTCGCGTTTTGGATCATTTGAATCGTCATATGGCTCACGTGGTTGTGCCAATTTCCAATACATATAGAAAAGAAAAAGCGCGAAAAAGGGCCATTCTAAAACATAGAGCCAACTTCGACTATTTCCACTAAGCGCACGGTCAAACTGTAAAAGCCCCATTGCAATACAAATAGGAATGCCGAGTAGTAGCCACTTTCTCTTTGGCTCTTCTTCTGGAACGTTATTCATCTTCTTCCTCAGCTAATTTTGCTTCGTTAGCAAACCAATCTCGCGCGGCCATCACTATCCACACTGTATCAATCACCATTCCCATAGCCCACATAATTGCGCCGCCATTATGTTGATCTTTAAGACCCATTTCCATTGTCACTCCATTTGGGAGTGAGTGAACTACTCGATTTCCAGAATAAAGGAAGAAACCGGTCATGGTTTCTGGCAACATCATCGCGAAAAGCGAGATCACTCGAGTCGAATACGCAATATAAAAAGGTTGAGGATT
>CAIUFY010000120.1 GCA_903898555.1 uncultured Actinomycetes bacterium | reverse complement strand
GGACCAATTGCCACGATTATTACCCCGAGAACGCCCAAGCCGGCTCCAGTCCCAAGAAGGGCTGATTTCCAGTCACGTGCGGTACCTGCCGCCAAGACAATCGTAGTTGCCTCAACAGCTTCAACGGCGCACGCAAGAAATACGGAAATAAATAGGGCTAAACCACTCATGAAATCATTCTACTTTCTTAGTTAATGGAAATGCCATACTGGCTTGAATGTCTACTTCAATGATGCAATTTGTGCCACGAGCTCGCTGTTTCAAATCGAAAACAGATGAGATTGGGCCAAATTTTGTTTCCACTAAGTGCTCATATCCTCGGCCGCGATAAGCTGTATCAAGAACTTTACCAGCCAACAAATTTGGAGTACTTCCAATTTTCGTATTCGTGGTTAAGAATTTGCTTGCGGTTGGGCGAAGAAGAACTTCAACCAAATCTTTCTTCTTGAATTTCTCATTCGTGCGAGCTTGCAAGAATGACCCGCCAAGATCGACCGTTACAACGCTTTTTGCGCTCTCAACAACGTGACCAACAAATGTTCCTCCCAAGCCCGTAAATCTTGCTACAAAAGGAGTAGACGGATTGTGATAAATATTTTCGGGAGTGTCATATTGCTCGAGAGAGCCTGATCGCAGAACTCCAATTCGATCAGCAAGTGCGAATGCTTCAGATTGATCATGAGTGATGTAAAGGGCGGTTGCGCCACTCTCTCGAGTTAGCGTTGCAATTTCAATTCTCAAGCGTTCCCGAAGGTCTGCATCGAGATTAGATAGTGGTTCATCAAAGAGGAGTAGCGCTGGCCTAGCGACGATAGCTCTAGCAAGGGCAACTCTTTGCTGTTCACCACCTGAAAGCTGGTGCGGATAATTCGCACCTTTTTCACCTAAACCAACTCGCTCTAACATGTCCCTAACGCGTTTTCCGACCTTATGATCATCAAGCTTTCGTCGTTTGAGTGCATATGCAACGTTTTCTGCTGCCGTTAGGTGTGGCCATAAAGCATAATCTTGAAAGACCATTGCAAGATTACGTTTTTCAGGTGCAACGTTAATAGAACCTCTGTTAACTTCATTTTCGCCAAGGAAAATTGAACCAGAATCAATCTTCTCGATTCCTGCAATGCTTCTAATCAGGGTTGATTTACCCGAGCCAGATGGGCCTAGCAGCACTGTAAATTTTTCCGCTTTGATATCGATACTGAAGCCATTAAGTGCAGTCAAAGCCCCGTAACTTTTGGTGGCATGCTTAACTTTGATTGAATGGCCGGTCGTCATGAGTTTGCCTTTCCTAATTGCTTCCAACCTGTTGGAGCAAGCACTTCAAAGAGTCCAAAAGCAATTCCTACGACGGCAAGCGCCGAAATAATTGCAAGTACTTCGATTGCTGTTCCGCCACCAAAATCGTAATTTCCTAGTATTCGATCAATTCCGACCGCGAGTGGTGCATGGTTTGGCGGAAAGAGAAGTTGCGAAACAGGAAGTTCTAAGAGCGTTCCACAATATGTAAGACACCATGCAGCCAAAATCGGCCGTGCAATCAATGGAAGTACAACCGAAATCCACGTTCTCAAAGCTGTTGATCCATGAACACGACAGGCTTCAGATAACGACTCTTGGAACTGGTTCATATTTCCAACGAGCGAACGCGTAGTCGATGGAAGTGCCGTCGCTATATAGGCAAGCACAAGTAGTGAAACCGTCCCGTACAAGTGGAAGCCTAGTTTTTGAGCCAATGGAAGGTTATAAGCGAAGATATAACCTGCCGCAAAAACGATACCCGGAAGTCCAACGGCCGCAAGCAAGAAGAAATCAAGTAATTTCTTGCTTGTGGAGTTCTTGGTAGAAACCAACATGCGAGAGGAAATAGAGGCAAGCACGACGGCAACACACGCTGTAATTGCTGCGCACTTGGCAGAAAAGAGGAGCCGACGG
>CAIUFY010000119.1 GCA_903898555.1 uncultured Actinomycetes bacterium | reverse complement strand
GTTCATTACTGAGAAATTCAAAAACTTCAGGTTCGCGAGATTCAGGCAAGCAAAGCCGAATGCGGGAAAAATGAGCTTGTGAAGCTAAGTCTGCTTCTACCCTCATGGAGCCATCCCACAGCTCTAAATGAGCGTCAATTCCTAACTCTGCGAGGACGCTCATTAGGTCAGTTGGAAGTGGCTGTGTTGGTCGATCGAGATTCCAAAAATGTTTCCACAATGGTGCAGCTGTAGTGAGTGGATGGCGTTGTGGCATTTCAATGACAACTCGCTTCGAAGCGTGTGCATTCATGCCAAGTAAGAAATCCTCAACGGGCGAAACGTTGTACATGACATGGTGGGCAACCGCAACGTCAGCAATGGGTACATCCGCTGCAACTGCAGGCCAAAAACCATCAAATACTTGCGAAGTTAAGCCACGAGATTTCGCGTTTTCCTCAAACATCTCAAGCATTTCACTCTGATGGTCAACGCCAATTACATGCGCTGCTGGTGGCGTTACTGCAAATGCTGCAATTCCTCCCCCGCAACCAATATCTAGAATTGATCCTCCTGGAGTGATTGCCTCCCGTGCACGTTGATGAGATATCGAATCTTCAATCACATCGGGGAGTTGAAACATAACCGGTGGATGAATCCACGGATCTTCAGGTGCTTGATCCAAAATCTCTTTAGGAATTGCCCACGCCGCAAGTGACTCTCTCCAAATGTTCCCTGCGGCTGTCTCCATTAACTCTTGCTCTCTTCCTTTGCAATCTCTGCGCGAACTTCATCCATATTGATTTTCAATACTGCTTGTATAAGTTCTTCAAACCCTGGTGCGGGCATCGCTCCAGGTTGCCGGAAGACTAACACCCCATCACGAAATGCCATGAGTGTAGGAATGGATGTGATACCTGCCGCTGATGCAAGATCTCGTTCGACGTCAGTATCAACTTTTGCAAAAGTTATTTCTGGATATTTCTCGGCGGCAGCTTCAAAGACGGGCGCAAAGCCGCGGCATGGACCACACCAGGCTGCCCAGAAATCAACAAAGAGAACGCCATCTTTAGGGACAAGCTCCTCGAACTCTGGGCCAGTTACATTTACTAGAGGCATCGGTCAGCGGCCTGGTGTCCATGAAGATAAATCACTATCGCACTTACATTTTTCTTCATCCGAGAATCGCTCCAGCGCTTCTTCGATATGTTGACCACATCCTGACCAGGTGGCTTTCCCGCATTTTTCGCATCTAACTGCACTGCACATTTTTACGCCTTCTTTCCAAATAGTCGTGAAAATAAACCGGGCCCCTTAGGTTCTTTAGGATCATTTTGGTGACCGGCACATTGTTGGGACTTTGGAATTCCCTTCATTACCTGGGCGACGTGATTGCCGCATCCCGACCAAGAAGCTTTGCCACATTTACGGCAAGTAGTTCTGCTACACATTTTTACTTTCCTACTTTCTCTTTTTTATTTGCTGGTGAATTGCTCCATGTCATATAACCGCCATCGAGATTGACTGCATCATGCCCAAGTTCACGAAGTAAACGAGTTGCTGCATGACCACGTTGCCCGACTTGGCAGGTGACAAGAATCTTTCCTTGAGGTATTTCCTCTTTACGTTCACGAATTTCATCAATAGGAACATTAATTGCGCCTGGCAAAGTTCCGCGGTCAACTTCTCCCACGGATCGAACATCGAGAATTGTGAAGCCTTCCGCGACCTTGCTCTCGACTTCATTCCATTGAACCGTTGGAGTAATCCCAGATAAGACGTTTTCCGAGATATAGCCCAACATATTTACTGGATCTTTGGCAGATCCAAAAGGTGGGGCGTACGCCAACTCAAGATCGGCAAGTTCAGGCGCCGTAATCCCTCCGCGCATCGCGGTAGCAATAACGTCGATTCGCTTATCCACGCCTTCTTTGCCAACGCCTTGCACTCCAAGAATTAATTGAGTTTTTGGGTCAATCAAAAGTTTCAACGCCATACCTTGAGCACCTGGGTAATATCCCGCGTGGGAAGCCGGATGATTGTGGACTGCAACAAAGTCACGACCTGCCGCCTTCAGCTTCTTTTCACTCCATCCAGATGTTGCGATTGTTAAGTCAAAAACCTTCACAATTGCTGTGCCTTGTGCGGCAACAGGGCGAACTTTCTTCCCTGCAATGTGATCTGCGATTACTCGGCCATGTCGATTTGCGATATTCGCAAGCGGCACAAGAGCTGCGCCTCCATCAAGGGCATCAGTCTTTTCAACAGCATCACCGACTGCATAAATACTTAAATCACTTGTTCGGTTGAATTCATCAACTTTCACTCCACCTCGCTCGCCTATTTCTAAGCCAGCTGATTTAGCCAGAGTAATTTCTGGACGAACACCAATAGCCATGATGACTAATTCAGCATCGATTTCAATTCCATTCGCTAGCACTACAGAATTCGGAGTGATTGAAGCAAGAGCAGAACCGAGGTAAAGCTCGACCCCTTTTGATTCAAGCTCATTGTGAACAAAGGTAACCATCTCTGGATCAAGTGGCATTAACACTTGATCTAGCGCTTCTACAAGTGAAGTTGGGATTCCTCGATGAACAAGGTTTTCCGCAACCTCAACTCCGATAAATCCTCCACCAATCACAACAGCACTCTTCGGCCGGTGAGTCACTACGTCGAAGAGCTTCTTTACATCTTCGACATTGCGTAAGGAAAGTGAACGTTCGATTCCTGGAAGGTTCGGACGAACAGGAGCTGCCCCAGGACTATAAATAAGAAAATCGTATGAAAGAGAATATTCCTGCCCATCAGCGCGGTTGACTACGTCAACCTGTTTTGCAGCAGGATCAATTCGAAGTACTTCCGAACCGGTTCGAACTTCAAGCCTGAAACGTTTCCAAAGACTTTCAGGAGTTTGGAGCAGAAGCGATTCTTCTTTCTCGATTACCCCGCCCAAGTAGTAAGGAAGTCCGCAGTTGGCATAGGAAACGAAGCCACTCTTCTCTAAAACAATAATCTCTGCGGTTTCATCCAGACGTCTCATGCGAGCAGCAAAGGACATACCCCCCGCTACCCCACCGATTACAACTATTCGTTTCATTTAGTTTGTAACCAAAGCTTGACCCGCGCCGGTCCAATCGATGACTCCACCGTTTAGGTTAAAAACAGCCTTAAATCCATCTTTCGCCATGAGTGCGGTTGCTTGACCCGAACGATTTCCACTTCGGCAATAAACCGCGTAAACCTTTGCTTTATCAAGTTTCTGAATATCGGCTTCAAAAGTTCCTGATTCAAAATCAATGTTTGTCGCCCCTGCTATATGGCCTGACATAAATTCACCTGGCGTTCGGACATCTACAAGTGTTACAGACGAATCTGAAATCTTGGTTGCGAATTCACTTACATTTAAATTGGTCACTTTTCCTCCTGATCCGCCACAGGCGGTTAGTGCGACGACAGATACGAGTAAAACACTGATGAGCTTTAATTTTTTCATTTTATATTCACGCCAAACTTAAGAATAGTTTTTGTAATTTATCGGAGACTTGCTTTTGATCACTTTTTCCTTCAAGGATGCATTCCTCAAGACTTGCGGAAATCAAAGTGAAGGCAGCTGTGTTTACAGCTTTTGCTACAGCAGACATTTGATGAACCACTTCGTCACAATTGCGACCTTCTTCCAGCATTCGAGCTACTGCTCCAAGTTGACCTTGTGCTCTTTTTACTCGCGCGATTATTGCTGAAACTGTCTCTTC
>CAIUFY010000118.1 GCA_903898555.1 uncultured Actinomycetes bacterium | reverse complement strand
TATTACGATTACTACCAGCCCGAGGCCTATGTTCCTCAATCTGACACATTCATTGAGAAAGACTCATCGGTAAATGATGAGGTTGAGAGATTGCGCCACTCTGCAACAAACTCATTGCTCACGCGCCGAGATGTAATAGTGGTTGCAACCGTTTCGTGTATTTATGGACTTGGGACTCCTCAAGAGTACGTCGACAGAATGATTCGGCTGCGAGTAGGGGATTCAACAGAGCGAAACTCATTGCTGAGAAAATTTGTAGATATTCAATACAAGCGAAATGACATGGCTTTCGAGCGAGGAACTTTCCGAGTCCGCGGCGACACAATTGAAATTATTCCCATGTACGAAGAATTGGCAGTACGTATTGAAATGTTTGGCGATGAGATTGAGAGAATCACTACTCTGCATCCACTTACTGGGGAAATAATTCGCGATGAGAGCGAAATGTATATTTTCCCTGCAAGCCATTATGCAGCTGGCCCGGAGACCATGAAGCGAGCCATGGGTGGGATTGAAGCTGAAATGGAAGAACGCGTGAAGCTATTCGAGAGGCAAGGAAAACTTCTTGAAGCTCAACGGTTGAGAATGCGAACTACTTTCGATCTGGAAATGATTCAACAATTGGGATTTTGCTCAGGAATCGAGAACTACTCCAGACATATAGATGATCGAGACCCAGGTTCTCCGCCACATTGCCTACTCGACTATTTCCCAGAGGATTTTCTCGTTGTTATAGATGAGTCACACGTAACAGTTCCCCAAATTGGTGCAATGCATGAAGGAGATGCGGCCCGAAAGCGAACTTTGGTTGAGCACGGTTTCAGACTTCCAAGCGCAATGGACAACCGCCCACTTAGATTTGATGAATTTGAGGAACGTAAGGGACAGACAATTTATCTCTCTGCGACTCCTGGCAAGTACGAGATGGCGAAAGTTAACAACGATGTCGTCGAGCAGGTTATTCGCCCAACCGGTTTGGTTGATCCTCAAATCGTTGTGAAACCAATCAAGGGACAAATTGATGATTTAGTTGAGCAGATTCGAATTCGAACTGCCAAGAACGAAAGAGTGCTGGTAACGACGCTCACGAAGAAGATGTCCGAGGATCTAACGGAATATTTAGTGGGACTTGGAATTAAAGTTGAATATCTACATTCGGAAGTTGACACTCTTCGTCGAGTTGAACTTCTTAGAGAGCTTCGAATGGGTGAGTTCGATGTCCTCATCGGAATCAACCTGCTTCGAGAAGGGCTGGACTTGCCCGAAGTCTCACTCGTTGCAATTCTAGATGCCGACAAACAAGGCTTTCTTCGCTCGGCCACATCCTTGATCCAAACCATTGGGCGCGCGGCTCGAAATGTTTCTGGTGAAGTCCATATGTATGCCGATCAAATGACCGATGCGATGGTTAAGGCTATCGATGAAACAAATCGACGACGCGAAAAGCAAGTGGCATATAACCTCGCCAATGGAATTGATCCCACACCACTTCGCAAGAAGATCGCCGACATTACAGACCTGATTACAAAAGAGATTGAAGATACAGAAGAAACTCTTCCATGGGGTAAAAAGGGATCGCTTTCTGCCGGAATTACACCGCGGGATGTCTCTTCACTTCCTCGCCAGGAGCTGCGCGCTCTTATTGACTCTCTCACCGACCAGATGAAAAATGCGGCCGGGGATTTGCAGTTTGAAGTTGCGGCACGACTGCGCGATGAGATTAGAATTCTCAAACGCGAACTACGAAGCATGGAAGAGGCTGGTGTATGAATTCGGACCGTCTGATTGTAAGAGGTGCCCGCGAACACAACCTTAAGAATGTTTCAATTGATTTACCTCGTAATTCGCTTATCGTTTTTACGGGACTTTCAGGGTCGGGTAAGTCGTCACTTGCTTTTGACACAATTTTTGCTGAAGGACAACGTCGCTATGTTGAATCACTTTCAGCATACGCCCGCCAATTCCTCGGTCAGATGGATAAGCCTGACGTTGACTTTATTGAAGGACTATCACCTGCAGTATCGATTGATCAAAAATCTACAAATAGAAATCCGCGTTCAACTGTCGGAACAATTACTGAAGTTTATGATTATCTTCGCTTGCTCTACGCTCGAGCAGGAAGGCCACATTGCCCAAGTTGTGGCAAAGCAATTGCCAAACAAACACCACAGAATATTGTTGATCAGATTCTTGCCCTGAAGGAAGGCGTCCGGTTTCAAGTTCTAGCTCCCGTTGTGCGCGCTCGAAAGGGAGAGTTTCTAGACCTCTTTCGTGAATTCACGACGCAGGGCTATTCACGTGCGCGAGTTGATGGTGTTGTTTATCCACTCGCCGAGATTCCAAAACTCAAGAAACAAGATAAACACACAATTGAAGTTGTAGTGGATCGCTTAGCAGTGAAGAGTGATGCAAAGACTCGACTGACTGACTCGGTGGAAACTGCGCTTAAGTTGGCAAACGGTTTGGTTATCTTGGATTTCGTTGACCTCAATGAAGCTGATCCTGAGAAAGAGAAGGTATTCAGTGAGCACATGGCTTGCCATGATTGCGAGTTGTCTTTTGAAGAGATGGAGCCAAGATCCTTCTCCTTCAACTCTCCCTTTGGAGCATGCCCGGAATGCACAGGTATTGGAACACGTCTTGAAGTAGATCAAGAATTAATCATTCCGGATGATTCAATATCGATTTATGAAGGGGCAATTGCTCCATGGTCGGGAGGTCAATCCTCAGATTACTTCGAGCGCCTTCTTGAAGCTCTGGCAAAGGATATTACTTTCTCCCTCGATACTCCTTGGAAGAAGATTTCGGCCAAAGCCCGCGAAGCAATTCTTAACGGCTATGAGTATGAGATAAAGATGAAGTACAAGGGCCGATACGGAACAAAGAATTACACAACTGGTTTTGAGGGTGTTATTCCCTTTATCCATCGTCGCCATTCTGAAACAGATAGCGATTACAGCCGCGAGAAATATGAAGCGTATATGCGCGAGACACCTTGTCCGGCATGCAAGGGCGCGAGATTAAAGCCAGAGGTATTGGCTGTGACGCTTGGTGGGAAAAATATCGCTCAAGTTTGTGAACTTTCAATAGGTCAGTGCGCCGACTTCTTGAAGAAGATCTCGCTAAATGCACGTGAAAAGAAGATCGCTGAAAGAGTCCTCAAAGAGGTTCACGCTCGTTTAGGTTTTCTTCTAGATGTTGGACTCGACTACCTATCTCTTGAGCGAGGCGCAGTCACGCTTTCCGGGGGAGAGGCTCAGCGAATTCGATTAGCAACTCAAATTGGTTCTGGTTTGGTTGGCGTACTTTACGTATTGGATGAACCAAGCATTGGATTGCACCAACGAGACAAT
Organism: uncultured Actinomycetes bacterium; assembly: GCA_903898555.1. Classification (GTDB taxonomy): domain Bacteria; phylum Actinomycetota; class Actinomycetes; order Nanopelagicales; family Nanopelagicaceae; genus PALSA-747. The sequence goes on along the minus strand of CAIUFY010000118.1, from coordinate 1,598 downwards.
CGACGACTCATTGACACCCTCACTCGTTTGCGAGATCTGGGCAACACGCTGATTGTGGTCGAACACGACGAAGACACTATAAGAACTGCTGACTGGATTGTGGACATTGGACCTGGTGCCGGTGAGCACGGAGGAAAGGTGGTTTCTTCTGGAAGTTATGAAGATCTGATTAGTGCTAAGGATTCAATCACTGGCGCCTACCTGGCTGGTCGAATGAAAATTGAAATTCCTGAGAATCGTCGCCCTCAAGTTAAGGGAAAAGAGCTCGTAGTTAAAGATGCGAAGGAAAATAATCTCCAAAACATCTCTGTGACTTTTCCATTAGGGAACTTTGTCGCTGTAACTGGCGTTAGTGGATCTGGTAAGTCAACTCTTGTAAACGACATTCTTTACACAGTCTTGGCAAATAAATTGAATGGCGCACGAATCGTTCCGGGTCGTCATCGATCTATTACCGGTCTTGAAAATCTAGACAAGGTTGTACACGTGGATCAATCCCCAATTGGTCGCACCCCACGTTCCAATCCAGCCACATATACGGGAGTCTTTGACAAGGTTCGAGCACTTTTCTCAGAAACCGCCGAGGCAAAGATTCGTGGTTATCAACAGGGACGCTTCTCTTTCAACGTGAAAGGCGGTCGTTGCGAGAACTGTTCTGGTGATGGAACCATCACAATTGAAATGAACTTCCTTCCAGATGTTTATGTTCCGTGCGAAGTTTGCCACGGCGCTCGATATAACCGTGAGACTCTTGAAGTGCATTACAAAGGCAAGACGATTGCGCAAGTACTTGATATGCCAATTGAAGAAGCTCATGGTTTCTTCGAGTCAGTTCCAGCAATTGCGCGTTATCTCAAGACCCTTAGCGATGTTGGCCTAGGGTATGTCCGACTCGGACAATCGGCCCCCACATTGTCAGGTGGAGAGGCACAGCGCGTTAAGCTGGCTACAGAACTTCAACGCCGTTCCACAGGCCGCACAATCTATGTTCTTGATGAACCAACTACGGGTCTTCACTTCGAAGACGTTCGAAAACTTCTGATTGTTCTAAACAGATTAGTTGATTCTGGAAACACAGTGATTGTTATCGAACATAATCTGGATGTTATCAAGTGCGCCGATTGGGTTATAGATATGGGCCCCGAAGGTGGCTCCGGAGGAGGGCTTGTCATCGCCGAAGGAACTCCTGAGCAAATTGCGAAGAACAAAGCCAGTTTCACCGGCCAGTACCTAGCTCCTCTTCTCAAGTAGATTTTTTGAAGCAACATGGCTGACCCGCAAAGTTACCGACCTTCTGGAATACCTACCGATCCAGGTGTCTATAGATTCTTTGATGAGAATGAAAAAGTAATTTATGTTGGGAAAGCAAAAAATCTTAAGAACAGACTAAATTCATATTTTGGTTCAAATTTGGCAACAAAAACATATCGGATGGTGCATACAGCCGTCCGCGTGGATTGGACAATAGTCAATACTGAAGTAGAGGCACTTCAGCTGGAATACACCTGGATTAAGTCTTACAACCCACATTTCAATATCCAATTTAAAGACGACAAGTCCTATCCCTATGTGGCAATAAGCGTGAATGAAGAATTCCC
>CAIUFY010000117.1 GCA_903898555.1 uncultured Actinomycetes bacterium | reverse complement strand
TGGCTATCAGCTGCTTCATTCCAAGAGACAACTCGCGTCCTAACAGATGCAGCTCTCTCAGAGAAGAGCGATCCACTTCTTGGTCTTAAGGAGAACGTCATCATAGGTAAGTTGATTCCAGCTGGTACAGGTCTTGGTCGTTACCGCAACGTCAAGGTTGAGCCAACAGAAGAAGCAAAGGCTGCGGTCTACGCTGCTTACGATGAATACGAATTCACACCATTTGAGTCAACAGGCACAAGTGATGCGGTTCGTTTGGATGATCTCGAAGTTCGTTAAAACAAACTTCACTAAAAAGGGCCTCGTCTTCGGACGGGGTCCTTTTTTATTACTTAACTCGAAGCGACCAAATACCTAAAACCACAACAAGAAGACCAATGAATGCGCAAAGAAAACCGTATGAAAATAGACCGATAATCACACCGCTTGCTGCACCACCCAGTGCTCCCATTAAATTCATGACTAAATCACTCGCACCTTGAGATGAAGGCTTCATGTCAACAGAAACAGATTCAGATAAAAGAGTTGAGCCGGCAATCAAGGTGCATGACCAACCTAATCCGAGAAGAAAAAGTCCGATTCCCAGCGAAATAGCGTTCATTGCAGGAGAAAGTCCTGCGACAACTACTGAGGAGATAAGGATGGCGACGCCAATTTGAATAACTTTTATTCGACCTAATTTGTCGCTTAAAGCGCCAACAAGTGGAGAGAATGCATACATCCCAAGGACGTGAACGCTGATTACTAATCCGATTACCGAAAGCGTTACATCAACATGTGACATGTGCACTGGAGTCATCACCATGATCGAAACCATTGCCAGATGGCCCAAACCAACTGCTGTAATTGCAAAAAGTGCTCGTGGAATTTCACGAATGTGTTTGAGGGCAGCGCGTGTTGTTTCGTGCTTTTTCTGAGTTACTCCATCGGCGGACAAGTTTGCCGTTAAATAAGGATCGGGTTTTAGGAAAAAGAAAATTACAATTGTTGCCAATGAAAGTGTTACGCCGGCTATGAAGTATGGGCCAACAAGGCGTGGCAATCTTAAGAAATGAGCAAAATCTCCGGCTGGTTGCATCAAGTTTGGTCCAGTGACTGCGCCTACTGTAGATCCCCACACAACAAAAGAAAGATTTCGAGATCGATTCTCGGTAGTAGCTAAGTCAATTGCTGCAAAGCGAGCTTGATATGCCGAGGCAGAAGCAGCTCCTACAAAGAAGGCTCCGGTCAACATTAAGAAGAGAATTTTGTGAGTTCCCCCGAGAATTGCAAGGACTGCACCTAGGACACCGATTGAATAACCACTCATCAGAGACAGGCGCCGCCCACCTCGCTGAGTTAGCTTCGCAAGTGGCAGAGCCATAACGGCCGCTCCAAGAACAGTAGTTGTTTGAGCAAGTCCTGCGAGAGATTCAGATTTTGAAATAGAAGTAACGAGTAATGATCCAGCCGCCACCGTTCCAGATGTTCCTACTCCGGTTAAGATCTGAGCAACGCTTAGGGTTCGAATTACTTTCTTTTGATGAGCGAGAATCTCCAAGAAGCTATTTCCTATTCTTCATCGATAAAAATCATCAGAGGGGTTTTCCAAAGCGAGGCACTTACAACTTCTTTACCGGCTTTCTTGTGTGCATTCTCAATAGATTTGCGAACCGTAAGTCGGCTGAATCGAAAGAGAAGATAGGCTGCAGGAAGTTCAACAAATACCGCAGATGCGATTGCTACCTTTTGATCCCATCCTGGATTTGAAGTTACAACATCAAACCATGAATCGATAAACAAAAAAGTTGCGGAAACCATTGCACCCGGGATTGCAACCTGACGTTGTTTCCAAAGTGCCCAACTCGTTGTTAGAAGCGTTGTTGTCATCGCAACGTCGTAACCAATCCAGGCGATATTCCAATGTGTCGCGCGGTAGGAGTCAGGTAAGGCTTG
>CAIUFY010000116.1 GCA_903898555.1 uncultured Actinomycetes bacterium | reverse complement strand
GCTCGTACTATGTTTTATCTGGCGCGGACAGACCTTTTCCTCTTGATTGGCTATGCTCAATAAGTGCGAATCGCGACTTGGAATATCTTGCATGGCGAACTCCTAAATTCAAATAATCTAAAGGATGCAGCAGCAGTGTTCTCGGATTGTGTTGCCGAGCTTGATGCTGATTTATTGGCTTTGCAGGAAGTGGATCAACGTTATCCAAGATCGGCAAATCTGAATCAAACTCAAATTGCGGCGTCTGCAATGAAGACGCCTCATTGGGCTTTTGCTCCAGTTTTTTATATTTACGGAGAAGGCGCAGACGATCAGCGCGAACCATCGAGTGGCGAAGACATTATTACTGAGTCCAATCCAACTGATCGAGGTGGATATGGAATTTCCATTATTTCCAAAATCCCTGTGCTGAAATGGGAAAGACTAGAACTTACTCGAGCCAAATTTGGAAAATTTATGAATATTTCTGAGGGCAGAAAGAGCAAGCGATTTTATGCCAAAGACCATCAAAGGATTGCGCTAGCTGCTCACCTTGAGACGCTAATTGCTATAAATGTGCATTTGTCATTCATCTGGCCCTTCAATTACTTTCAATTCTTACAAGTAAAACGATGGGCCAGGAATCTCGAGAAAGAGACCGGGAAGAGCGTCTTTATTTTGGGAGATTTCAATTTGGCATCCTGGGTTAATGGGCGTCAGTGGAAATCTCTATTTACCGAATTAACTTTCCCTATTTGGAAACCTGATCGGCAAATTGATTACATTTTAACTCGCGGTGATTTTGAAATTCGAAACGGAGCAGTAGCAGCTTTTGATATTAGCGATCATCTAGCTGTTCAGATTGAATTTACGCCACGTGCATAAAAATATTTGAACTAGATTTGCTCAACTAGGGTCGAAGGTACATCTTTCTCCCAGTTGCCATGACTTCTGCCTCGGAGAGGTTCTCAAGATCCACTGTCTCTATGCGACGAACCTTTTCGGCAAACATCGGATGTTGCTTTCGTAGGTAGCTGACGAAATTGCCAACAGCGCTGGCCTTACCTTTTCCTGCCCCCACGAGATAAATCTCGTCGGCATCTTTGATGTGAGACAAAACCCGCTCCGCGAATGCAGGGCTTAATAAACTTCTATTTCGTCCGTTAAAGAATTTATTTAAAATGGTTTGATATTCAGCGTTTATAGCTGGCTCTTCTATTACCTCGGGCTTTGTATGGGGTTCTAAGCCGTGAGCCCAAACTCTGGCATGGTTGCGTGAAATTGCTACAAATATTTTCTTGCTCATTTTGTGCCTCCATATGCAGGCTACTCCTGCATCTCATAGGCACTCCACCAATTAACGAGTGCTACTCCTTTTAAAGGAGAGAGTGGGACTGGCTCTCCTACCCGATGTGCTGTACTTTCCGGAGCGAGAGCGACTCTAATCGTGTGGCTAGATTGCGAATCTGATAATTGGTTAAAAGAGCTAGAACAGCAGTTACTGTTGCATTCGTTACGAATGGATTTGTCGTCGGTGCATTTATTGCGCGTATTCCTGATTTCAAGCAGATTCTCGGGCTTCGCGATGGGCAACTCGGCACGGCACTTCTCTGTTCCTCAATTGGATTATTGATTGGACTTGGTCCATCTGGACGTCTTTCAGCCAAGAGAGGAAGTGCGTGGGTAGCAGTTCCAGCTGCAATTTCTTTAGCAATCTCAACAGTCATTGTTGGGCTATCACATTCACTCTGGCAACTTTCTGCTTCTCTTTTTCTATTCGGACTCTTTCTTGGCGTTCAAGATGTTTCGATGAACGCTCATGCCGTCGTTGTGGAACACGAAACGGGCAAGCGAATTATGAGTACCTTCCATGCAACTTTCTCAGCAGGAGCACTCGCAGGCGGATTCACCGGGGGATTACTTTCACAGTGGAAGATTTCAATTTTTCAGCACACTCTCGGTGTCGCAGCCGTTGCGATTATTGCAGCGTTGATCTTGAAGCCATGGTGGTTGCCAAATGAAATAGATATTCATCCTATTGAGAAGAAACGTTCTCGAAAACGTCCAGCGATTTTTTGGGCTCTTGGATTGATTGTGATGTGTGGCCAGGTAGGTGAAGGAGCCGCAGGAGATTGGGGCGGCGTTCTTAGTCGAGGCGCTTTTCATGCAACGCCATTTGTCTCGACACTTCCTTTTGTTTTCTTCTCAATAACCATGGTTATTGGCCGCTTCATGGGCGATCGTTTGGCATCTCGCTTCGGCGCTCGAATCCTCATCATCGCCGGAGGGCTTATTTCAGCTTTCGGACTTGCATCAGGCTTAATTTTTGGAGGAATTGGCGGAGTAATCTTTGGATGGATTCTCTTAGCTGCGGGATCTTCAATTGTCCTTCCTTTGATATTTAGCATCGCCGGGTCGATGGCGAAAAATCGGTTTTCAGATCGGATGGCACCGGCCGAAGGCATGGCTATGGTCTCTGGAATCGCTTATTTCGGATTCCTTGCAGGGCCACCAACTATTGGTTATATGGCAGATCAGATCACGCTTCGCTGGGCAATGATGATCCCGGCAATCTTGGGTCTTTGTATTGCACTGGGTACTTACTTCGTAATTAAAGAAGATAATATTTAGGCATGACTTCACGCGTGACTTTAGTAAATACAAATCTCTCGGTTTATCCACTTTGCCTCGGCGGCAATGTATTTGGTTGGTCGGCGAATCAAGAGGAATCCTTCGCAGTGCTTGACGCCTATTTTGAAGCAGGCGGAAATTTTATTGATACCGCTGATGTTTATTCTGAGTGGAAGCCAGGCAATGAAGGCGGCGAGAGTGAAACCATTCTTGGAAATTGGATGAAGGCAAGAGGAAATCGTCACGAAATTGTGATTGCAACAAAGGTTGCTAAGTATTCAAAACGCCCTGGCCTATCTGCAGGAAACATAAAAAGCGCGCTTGATGATTCCCTTCGCAGGCTACAAAGCGACCACATAGATCTTTATTATTCTCACGAAGACGATGAATCAACTCCGCTCGATGAAACTCTCGGGGCGTACGGAGAAGTTATTGCAGCAGGAAAAGTGCATTTGATTGCGGCTTCAAATTACTCAGGAGCGCGCTTACGGGAAGCTGCTGCGATAAGCGCGGCCAATAATTTGCCCGCTTATGTAGCAGTCCAAAATCAATACAATTTAATTACCCGCGAACCATTTGAAAGTGATGTTGCACCAGCGGTTAAAGAATTAGGAATCACATCTCTTCCATATTACGGCCTAGCTCGAGGATTTCTTACGGGCAAATATCGTCCTGGAGTAACAGTTGAATCAGCACGTGCCGGTGGAGTGGCTGAGTATCAAGATGATCGTGGATGGGCAGTAGTCGCAAAAGTGCAAGAAATTGCTAACGAACTCAATACGACGATGTCTGCCGTAGCCCTTGGCTGGCTTCGTGGGCACGGTTCCATTCCAATCGCAAGTGGTCGCACCGTGGAACAAATTAAGGAAATTTTGCCTATCGTCGAGCTTTCCACAGAACAACTGGCCGCTCTCGATCAAGCTAGCGCTTAAGAAATTTTCTCCAATCAATTTTCATAACGAGATAAACGCAGAATAAGAGTAGAACTTGTATTGCAATTCCCCAGTAAGAAGTGAGCGAATTTCGAATTAAGTCGCCCAGGCCTCGCTGTTGAAGTGAATTGGTTCCGGCAACGTAGAGTGAATAACTAACTATTCGCCCTGAAAAGAAAGCCAGAGTCAAGGGAATAAGCCGCATGCCAATCAGCCCTGCAGCTTCAAATAGCTGTGCAGATGGAATAGGTGATAGCGCAAACAGAAGAAGTCCCAGAAAATGATGCGATGTTTTTCGATTGAGAACTTCACTTGCTGCTTCGAGGTTGGCGCGTTGCTTCTCAGAAATTCTGTTTCTAAGTAACCCAGTTGCTCTAGCGAGGCAGTATCTTCCTGAACCGGCTGCTAACGCTCCAATTGCAACAAGTGGAACAGCCGGAATATGCGAATTAAGCTTGAAGAGCACAAGGACTGACCAGGTAGGTGGCGCGAATGCTGGAGCAAGATTCATCGCGAAAATGATTGCCGCCAAGTAAAAGTAAGTCACAAGTTAAACCTTAACTCGCCTTCCTTCCGACTGGAAGCAAATGGCTTGAACTTGTGGGTCTAGCGCTTAGTTGCGCGCTGGAGCAAGAGATAAATCTGGCAACCGAGACAATAATCAAAGACTGCATTTAGAAATGCTGCGATGATGGCGAATACCACAGGAATCGTGAAAAGTAGATCTACTTTTGTGAACGCTCCAATGGTTGCAAGTGCTGCAAAAAGGAATCCGACTTTTTGTGCGAATTGAGGACCGCGAATATCTTCACCAATAAAACTTCCGCCAAGACGAGGCTGTACAAGCTTTCGATAAATTAGCCCGTAAGGTGCTTTCTTTGGTGAGACAAAACCACCAATTGTAAATTGAATTAATTGAACGACAACCAAGATTGTTGAGTGAGTAAGAAACGCAGAAATCAAAACGATTAGCGTAATTGATGCAGTAACTCTTGGACCTCGTGGATCAATAAGTTCTGGGAGCTGCGCTGATTTTTCTTTTGTCGTCATATGCAAAGTTTAAGAACAAGAAAGGCGTTTACCTAATTGCAAGTTAATTGCAGTTGCTAACCATTCAGATGTCCATCGGTGTTATTGCATCTACTACTTGTTCCCTCTTGGGTGCACCTACGGCACGACCAACTTCAACTCCACGGCTATCCAAGATCAACGTTGTAGGTGTTGATCGAATATCTAATTTGCGAACAAGCTCAAGATGGCTTTCAGCATCGATGTCCACATGCTTAACATCGGAAAGGCCCTTCGTTATATCGCCGAGCAGGGCTCGAGTGGCACGACATGGAGTGCAAAATGCGGAAGAGAATTGCAGCAGGGTCAAACGACTGCCGAACGAATCGCCTATTTCTTCTTCGGTCACGGCCGGATTTGAGTGAGCTTTCATCGTTCCCCGTGTCTTTCTAAACCAAATTCCGTATGCAGAACTCAGCAGTAACACAATCACAAGTGTTAACAGGTTCCTCATAATCAAAGTTTCTCACATAAAGACAAACACAATTTATCCTGCAAGTAGTTTGCAATAGACTTCATTCATGACTCATCACTACTGGGGAGACCAAGGCGCGAACCATCGCCCTGATCCGCAATGGAAGTTAGATCCTCAAACTCTCTCAGTTCGCGGTGGCCTAACCCGTACCGGATTTGGTGAGACATCCGAAGCGCTTTTTCTCAATAGTGGATTTACTTATGCAACGGCTGAGCAAGCCGAAGCCTCATTTGCGGAAGATATCGACCATTTTCTTTATAGCCGTTTTCATAATCCGACCGTTTCAATGTTTGAAAATCGCCTTGCTGCGCTTGAAGGAGCGGAGAGATGTTTAGGTACAAGCTCTGGAATGTCAGCGATGTTTATGTCTATAGCGTGTCTGGTTTCTTCTGGTGATCGAGTAGTTGCTTCAGCAGCGATGTTTAGTTCGTGCCACGTCGTATTAACTGAAATTCTTCCAAAATGGGGAGTAATTGTTGAACTTGTAAAGAGCGATGATTTAGAAGGTTGGAAAAAAGCGCTCTCTCAGCCAACAAAAGCTGTCTTTATCGAAACACCAAGTAACCCAATGTTGGAGATTACTGATATCAAGTATGTAAGCGATCTTGCACACAAAGTTGGAGCAACGGTCGTAGTTGATAATGTGATGGCATCAGTTGTTCTTCAAAAACCTCTTGAGCTTGGCGCAGATGTCGTCATGTACTCAACAACGAAACACATCGATGGTCAGGGCCGCGTACTTGGTGGAGCAATCCTTGGATCAAATGATTACTTCACAAATCATCTTCTTCCATTCAACCGTCACACTGGTCCAACAATGAGCGCATTCAATGCTTGGGTTCTCGTGAAATCCCTTGAGACTATTCAAATGCGCGTAAACGCTATGGCTGATGGTGCACAAGCAGTCGCTGAATTTCTCGAAACGCATTCGAAAATTGATGTTGTTCGCCATCCTGGATTAAAGAGCCATCCTCATCATGCACTTGCGATGTCGCAAATGAGCGGCAAAGGCGGAAGCATGATTGGTTTTGAAGTCAACGGTGGCAAAGAGGCAGCATTTGCAATCATGAATAAACTTCGCGTCATTGATATTTCAAACAATCTTGGGGATAGCAAGTCTTTAATAACCCACCCAGCCTCATCTACCCACCGCCGGCTTTCACCGGAAGTGCAAGCAGAGATGGGAATTCGCGCGGGAACGCTGCGTTTGTCGGTAGGTCTTGAAGCAGCCAGCGATCTAATTAAGGATTTGCAACAAGCACTTGCTTAACTAAATTGGCCCCAGGTCGGTAAGCGATGTATTCGTAAGACGGCGCAGCTAAAAGTACCAAGTCAGCGCGAGCACCAATTCCAAGGTGTCCAATATCGTTTCTGCGCAAAGCCGCAGCTCCACCTTTTGTCGCGGCTTGAAGTGCTTGCTCGGGAGTGAAGTGCATATCCCGAACCGCAATCGCCATTACAAACGGCATGGAACTTATGTAAGACGAACCTGGATTGAAATCAGTAGCAAGTGCAACGTTGACGCCTTTTTCAAAAAATCTACGAACATCCGGATAAGGGGATCGAGTTGAGAATTCTGCCCCGGGTAGAAGTGTTGCAACCGTCTTTGAAGCAGCCAATGATTCAAGTTGTGCGTCAGTCGCATAAGTACAGTGATCAACCGAAGCAAGGTCAAGTTCCACTGCTAGTTCGATTCCACCGGTGTCGCCAAGCTGATTGCCATGCAAACGTCCGAGCAAACCGTGAGATTCGCCCACCTTCAAAATTTCTCGCGCCTCATCAACTGTAAATGCGCCTTTATCGCAGAAGACGTCAATCCATTTTGCATATGGAGCAGCAGCTTCGAGCATCTTTCCTTTTACTAAATCTATGTAAGCACGGCGATCGTTTGCAAATTCAGATGGAATTACGTGTGCTCCAAGAAATGTGGTTTCTTCGGTGAATTCTCTAGCAATGCGCAGAAGCTTTACTTCAGTTTCGACGTCAAGCCCATAGCCGCTCTTGATTTCAAATGTTGTAATTCCATGCTCTGTAAATTCTGTTACAACATTTTCCAAGTGATTGCGTAAAGAATCATCACTTGCCGCTCGAGTTTCTGCCACAGTTGTCTTAATTCCACCAGCTGCGTACTTAGTTCCGTTCATTCGAGCAAGAAAATCTTGGAGTCGATCTCCGGCAAATATTGCGTGAGTATGTGAATCTACAAAGCCCGGAACTACGCTTCCCCCATCAGCGTCTATCAACGAATCAGCGCTCGGAGCCTTTGTTTTTTCTCCTACCCAGCAGATTTTTCCATCCGTATAAACCAATGCAGCGTCGGATAGTGTTCCAAGCTCAGGGTCATTTGTGACCAGTTGTTTTATGTTGGTAACTAGGGTTGAAGTCATGCATCCTCACGCATTGGGATGCGAACATGACGCTCTTGGGCAACGTTCTCTGCAATTTCATAGCCCGCGTCAACGTGGCGAATTACGCCCATTCCTGGATCATTTGTGAGAACGCGGCGAAGTTTCTTGCCGGCGAGTTTTGTGCCGTCGGCGATACAAACTTGACCAGCGTGAATCGATCTTCCGATACCCACGCCACCGCCATGGTGAATAGAAACCCACGAGGCACCCGACGCAGTATTGATAAGCGCATTCAAGAGAGGCCAGTCAGCAATTGCGTCAGAGCCATCTTTCATCGCTTCTGTTTCGCGATATGGAGAGGCAACAGAACCGCAATCTAGATGATCGCGCCCGATTGCAATTGGAGCATCAACTTTTCCTTTTTTCACAAGGTGGTTAAAAAGTTCACCTGCCTTATCGCGTTCGCCGTAACCTAACCAGCAGATACGAGCGGGGAGACCCTGGAATGCAACTTTTTCAGAAGCTTTTGCAATCCAGCGATGGAGAGGTTCATTCTGAGGAAAGAGTTTCAATATTTCTTTATCGGTTACAGCTATATCTTTTGGATTTCCAGAAAGTGCTGCCCAGCGGAACGGACCTTTTCCTTCGCTAAATAGCGGGCGAATGTATGCGGGCACGAACCCTGGGAAATCGAATGCACGTGCGTAACCGTGGAGCATTGCTTCGCCGCGAATTGAATTTCCGTAATCAAAAACTTCAGCACCCGCGTCCATGAACCCAACCATCGCTTCAACTTGAATCGCCATAGATTCACGAGAGCGACGAGTAAATT
>CAIUFY010000115.1 GCA_903898555.1 uncultured Actinomycetes bacterium | reverse complement strand
TTCAAGACCGTTGATACGTGTGCAGCTGAATTTGAGGCACACACTCCTTACTACTATTCGAGTTATGACTTAGAAAGTGAAGTTATCTCTAGAACTAAGCCTGCGGTTATTATTCTAGGAAGCGGTCCAAATCGAATTGGGCAGGGCGTGGAGTTCGACTATTCATGTGTTCACGCTGCATTTGCGTTAAAGGCAGCCGGTTATGAAACCATTATGATCAACTGCAATCCGGAAACTGTTTCAACCGACTATGACACATCAGATCGTCTCTATTTTGAACCACTTACATTGGAAGATGTACTTGAAGTCATTCATGCTGAAACGCTTGCTGGACCCGTTCTGGGAGTGATTGCTCAATTAGGCGGACAGACCCCCCTTGGATTAGCGCGTGGGCTGATGGATGCGGGCGTGACGATTCTTGGAACAAGTCCTGATGCAATTGATCTGGCAGAAGACCGTGGCCAATTCGGGAAGGTTCTAGATGACGCCCAGTTGGTTGCACCAAAATATGGAATGGCGCATTCTTATGAAGAAGCTTTGACGATTGCTCATGAAATTTCTTACCCAGTCCTTGTTAGGCCGTCCTTCGTTCTCGGGGGTCGTGGCATGGAGATTGTTTATGACGATGAGTCACTACGTGGATTTATTGAGAGAGCCACGCAAATTACGCCGAATCATCCGGTATTGATTGATAGATTTCTTGATGATGCGATTGAAATTGACGTCGATGCGCTTTATGACGGGAAGGAACTATTTCTCGCTGGTGTAATGGAGCACATAGAGGAAGCCGGAATCCATTCGGGGGACTCGGCATGCGTTCTGCCGAGTGAATCTCTAAATGATCACATGCAATCGCAAATTAGAGCAGCAACGCTAAAGATTGCAGAAGGTGTTGGTGTTCGCGGGCTGATTAATATCCAGTTTGCCATCACACGTACAAATCCAGGAGAGACCGGAACGCTCTATGTTCTTGAAGCCAACCCGAGAGCATCACGGACAGTTCCGTTTGTAAGCAAGGCAACCGGAAATCCGTTAGCCAAGGCGGCAGCTCTAATTTCGGTCGGTAAGAGTATTTCCCAACTGCGAATATCCGGCGTTCTTCCAAAATCTGGAGATGGCATCGCCCATGGAATTTCAGTAAAAGAAGCAGTCCTTCCTTGGAATCGCTTCCGTCGTATAGACGGAACAGGGGTTGATTCAGTACTTGGACCTGAGATGCGCTCGACCGGTGAAGTTATGGGAATTGCCGATACATTCGGCGAGGCATATGCAAAGAGTCAGAGTGCCGCGTTTGGCACGCTGCCAAAGAGTGGCAATGTTTTCCTCTCACTAAGTGAACGCGATAAGCAGGGTTCGATAGAGCCAGCCAGAGCGCTTGTTCAATTAGGATTTCAACTTTTTACCACAGTAGGAACGCATATTTTTCTTGCCAATGCTGGAATTCGTTCAACACTCGTACGCAAAAATTCGGATAATGATTTAGTCGGACCATCTGCGGTCGACATCATCACGGATGGAACGGTACAACTAGTTATCAATACACCTCTAGGTCGAGGTACCCGTCACGACGGTTGGCTAATTCGAACTGCGGCAGTTCAACGTTCGATTCCGATCATTACTACAATCGCTGGCTTCAAAGCTGCAGTTGCAGGAATTTCTGAGATAGCTGACAAACCATTTTCGATAAAGTCAGTACAGGAGTGGTCTGCATGAGCGCGATAAATGCACGCGCGATTCAGACAAGTGCGGAAATAATAAGCAACAAGAAAATTGGGGCTTACCATCATATGGTTTTCGCCGTTGATTCAATCGGCGCGACGGCGCGACCTGGCAACTTTGTTGCTATTTCCGTGGGAGGTCCCTCTTCGTCGATGATCCTTCGACGAGCTTTTGCAATCTATCGCGCTTCGGATAAAGGCAGCGCTGGGGGACATATTGAACTTGTTGTTGCGCCTCATGGCCAGGGAAGTAAGTGGCTGACCTCGCTCCCACTTCATGAGAAGGTGGACATGGTTGGTCCATTAGGAACCTCTTTTGGTATCCCGACGCAACCCGCGCGAACAATTCTCGTAGGTGGAGGCTATGGTTCAGCGCCTCTCTTTGGTCTTGCAGAAATTCTTAAGACTAGGGGCTGCCGGGTAGATATGGTTCTTGGCGCGAGTTCTGCAGGAAAGATTTATGCGCCGCTTGATGGCAAGAGGTCCGTAACATCGATGACAATCACTACCGACGATGGATCGGCAGGTTTGCATGGTCGAGTGAGTGATGCTTTGCCTAAACTCATAGAGGAAAATGACTCTGAAATAATTTATTCATGCGGGCCGATGGCAATGCTTGAAGCTATTCAATCTATTGCAGATAGGTATGGTTTGGTCCATCAGGCTTCGGTTGAAGAGAGTATGGCTTGTGGAATTGGGGTCTGCATGACTTGCGTTGTGCCGCTTCGCGGGGACGATGGGATTGTGCGGATGTCTAGGACCTGTATTGATGGTCCGGTTATGGATGGATCGAGCGTAGTTTGGAATAGTAAAGGGATAATCCCTGAAGGTACTTGGGGGTTGTGATGTTTGATTATTCGACCAATCTTGGGAAAGCACAACTACCCAATCCGATTTTGACTGCAAGTGGATGTGCCGGTTCGGGCAAGGAACTTTCTCAATTTTTCCCACTCACCGAACTTGGTGCAATAGTTACGAAATCAATAATGCTTAAGCCAAGAAGCGGTAGAGCTACACCTCGTATGGCTGAGACGCCAAGTGGGATGCTAAATTCCATCGGATTACAAGGCCCTGGAATTGATCTCTTTTTAGAGAACGACATTCCATGGTTGCAATCTCAAGGTGCACGAATAATCGTGAGTATCGCTGGTGAAACTGTTGAAGATTATGCGTCATTAGCTCGGAGAGTTCGTAATCTACCAAACGTCATCGGCGTAGAAGTGAATATCTCCTGTCCAAATGTTGAAAATCGAGGAATGGTTTTTTCATGCCAACCAGATACTGCGCGTGCTGCAATAGAGAATGTACGCAGAAATATCGGGGGAGAAATTCCCATTTTCGCAAAGCTCTCTCCAGACGTTACTGACATTGTCTCGATCGCGAGAGAGGTTGTTAACGCAGGGGCGGATGGATTAGCGCTCATAAACACTGTCTTGGGAATGGTAATAGATGTAAATACCATGCGCCCCAAATTGGCGCAGAAGACTGGCGGTCTCTCGGGTCCAGCGATTCGTCCAATCGCCGTTCGCGCTATTTATCAAGTCCGCGCAGCGCTACAAAAGGTTCCGATTATAGGAATGGGTGGAGTGGCTAGCGGAAAAGATGCTCTTGAGTTAATTCTTGCTGGTGCTAACGCTGTCTCTGTGGGAACCGCAACTTTTGGAAATCCAGGCGCAGCGATGCAGATCAAGAGCGAACTAGAAACTGCTCTTATCGAAAGAGGTTTTGAGAATTTTGTTGACGCTGTTGGATATGCACACAGAATGGAGACGCAATGAGTAGCCAAGTCTCGCCGATTATTCTTGCGCTAGATACGCAAGATATTACAAAGGCTAAAGAGTGGATTCACGGCACTAACAAAACCATTAAGTTTTTCAAGGTGGGTTTGGAGTTTTACCTCACGCACGGCTCGCAAGGAATTGCCGAGCTTCGAGAGGAAGGAGATTTCAGTCTTTTCCTTGATCTCAAACTTCACGATATTCCCAACACAGTTGCAGCGGCAACCTCGGCGGTATCAGAAATTAGCCCTAGATTTCTAACAGTTCACGCTTCCGGTGGCCAAGATATGATTCGCGCAGCAGCAACTGCGGCACCAATGATTGATATTACAGCCGTAACAATTCTCACCTCTCTTTCTAATCAAGCTCTCGAAGAGATTGGATTTCAAGATGGCGCTCTGGAGTCAGCTGTCAGGCTGGCGAAGTTATCAATCTTGGCGGGAGCTCGCGCAATCGTTACATCGCCGCTAGAAGTCCAAGCTATTCGAGAAGCAATCGGTCCTGATGCCACCATTATTACTCCAGGGGTTCGGCCAACGGGTTCGGCAATGGGAGATCAAACTCGAGTTATGACTCCAAAGGATGCCATCGAAGCAGGATCAACATATCTGGTGATTGGAAGGCCAATCACTTCTCTAGTTACGCCAGAGTTAATGGGTGAAAAGGCTAGAGAGATAACTGACAGTATCTACTAGTGAAAAAATCTCTACGCCCTCTACCACCGCAACTTTCTCTGGAAGAGCGCCGAGCAAACTTGGAGAGTGCCAAGCGTGCAAGGACGGAACGTGCGAAGGTTAAGGAAGAGGTTTCAACTAGCAAGATTTCCATTTTCGATGCAATAAATGATCCACGGCCGTCGATACAAAGAATGAAAGTCTTGGAACTATTGGAGGCAATACCTGGGGTTGGACCAGCACGAGCAACTCTTATTATGGAGAAAAGAAAAATCTCACTTTCGCGTAGAATCAGCGGCCTAGGTCCGCATCAATTGCGTGCCCTTCGAAAGGAGGTCGGGATAATGAAGATAGACCCAAAAAGAGGCTCGCTCATCGTCATGTCCGGACCCGGTGGAGTAGGCAAGAGCACCATTACACAATATTTAAAGAATGACCCGCGATTTTGGGTAAGCATCTCTGTAACTACTCGCGAGCCACGTGTTACCGAGAAACATGGAGTGGATTATTTCTTTGTTACAGAGAATAAATTTGATCAAATGATTGCTAAGGACGAGTTTCTAGAGTGGGCAGATTTTGCAGGAGCTCGCTATGGCACACCTCGCGAGGCGGTCGGCGAGTGGCGCGACCTAGGCAAGCACGTTCTATTGGAAATTGAGATTGAGGGAGCGCGCCAAATCCGCGAAAAAGATCAGAGTGCGATGCTAATTTTCATTGCCCCGCCGTCCTGGGAAGAGCTCGAGAATCGACTTGCAAACCGAGGGACAGACTCTCCAGAACGTAGAGAAGCAAGATTGGCTCTAGCGCGAGAAGAGATGGCATCAGCCTCTGAATTCGACTTTACCATTGTAAATGAGCAGGTCGAAGGGGTAGTCAGCCAGATGGTATCCTTGGCAACTGCTTTAGAGGAATAAACGAGGGGCGTTACATGTCAACAACTGACGGCATCACAAATCCACCGATCGATGAACTACTCGATAAGGCCGGTTCGAAGTACAGCCTCGTTCTGTACGCTGCAAAGCGTGCGCGACAAATTAATGCTTACTACTCACAACTCGGTGAAGGTCTTCTTGAATATGTGGGACCACTAGTTGATACATACGTTCACGAGAAGCCTCTCTCTATCGCTCTTCGCGAGATTAATGAGGGTCTTCTTACCATCGAAAATCTCGAGCCAAAGAGCGTAGAAGCCTCCGCTTAAGTTTCAGGTTCTCAATGAGCCAACAACAGTACAAAATTTCACGGGAAGTCGTTCTTGGCGTCGGCGGCGGTATTGCTGCCTATAAATCTTGCGAGTTAATTCGACGATTGCAAGATCATGGTTTTCTCGTAACTGTTATTCCAACTCGCTCTTCACTTAATTTTGTGGGTGCTGCAACTTGGGAAGCTTTGTCAGGTAGACCCGTGCAGCTTGAATTATGGAATAACGTCCATCAAGTTCCGCACATTGCAATTGCGAAGAAGGCGGATGCAATCGTCATAGCACCGGCAACTGCCGATCTCATAGCTCGTATTGCCTCCGGAAGAGCCGATGATTTCCTAACAAATGTAGTAATTGCTTCTCCAGCGCCTCTTATTTTAGTCCCGGCGATGCACTCGCAAATGTGGCTAAATCCAGCAACTGTGGCAAACGTTGAAATTCTAAGAGAACGCGGCGTTCTTGTTTTAGATCCTGCGGTTGGAAACCTGTCTAGCGGAGATTCTGGAGTTGGGCGTTACCCTGAAACCGTTGACATCATCAGCGCTGTTGAATCCTCTCTCAATCACACAGCCGATCTGCTCGGACGAAAAATCTTAGTAAGTGCAGGGGGAACGCGTGAACCTATTGATCCAGTTCGATTCATTGGAAATCTTTCCTCCGGAAAACAGGGGATTGCAGTTGCGCTGAGCGCCGCCTCTCGTGGTGCAAAAGTGACGCTGGTACTGGCGAACGCACCAGAAGTCAGTATCGAAGGTGTGGAAGTGATGCACGTCCAAACAGCCGAGCAAATGCGCACAGCTCTTTCTGCAGAGTTTGAATCCTCCGAGATCCTCGTTATGACAGCTGCAGTTGCCGATGCTCGACCATCTCATATGTCAACGAGCAAAATATCCAAAGAAAATCTCTTGAACATTGAGATGATTGCTAATCCGGATATAGTCCAAGAGTTGGGTAGGCAAAAATCCGGGCAAGTAATCGTAGGATTTGCTGCGCAGACCGGCGAGGATTGGATTGTTAAAGCTCGAGAGAAAATGTCGTCAAAAAACCTTGACGTGATTTATGTCAACGATGTTTCAAATGGCGCAATATTCGGTAGCGAAGAGACTACTGGCTTGGTCATCGAAGCATCGGGGCGTGAAACGCCGATAAAGAACGAATCAAAGTATTCCTTAGCAAATAAACTACTGAACATAGCCATCGACAAGTTAGGTAAATAAAATGACTAAGCGCCTCTTCACATCCGAATCTGTAACCGAAGGCCATCCCGACAAAATGGCGGACCAGATTTCGGATGCGATTCTAGATTCGCTCTTGAGTCAAGATATTAAGAGTCGGGTAGCGGTTGAAACGCTCATCACTACAGGCCAAGTACATGTTGCTGGTGAAGTGACAACTAATGGATATGCAGATGTTATGACAATAGTTCGCGATACGGTCCTAGAAATCGGGTACGACTCTTCAGAAAAGGGATTTGACGGTAACTCCTGTGGCGTTTCACTCTCTATTGGGCAGCAATCTCAGGATATTGCCCAAGGCGTGGACTCCGCCTTTGAAAAGCGCGTCTCTTCTTCAGTGGACCCATTGGATCTGCAAGGTGCTGGAGACCAAGGGCTGATGTTTGGTTATGCATGCGAGGACACTCCAGAACTTATGCCTCTTCCAATTCATCTAGCCCATTTATTGTCTATGCGACTTGCGGCCGTAAGAAAGAATGGAGAGCTTTCCTATCTTCGTCCTGACGGCAAAACGCAAGTAACGATTGAATATGATGGCGATAAAGCAGTAGCGCTAAATACGGTTGTAATTTCATCGCAACATTCATCAGACATTGATATTGAATCTACACTGGCGCCGGACATCAAGCGCCTCGTAATTGATCCCATTATTCGCGATTTGAATATAGATACGTCAAGCGTTAGAACTCTAATAAACCCTACAGGTCGCTTTGTTATCGGCGGTCCGATGGGAGATGCTGGTCTGACAGGACGCAAGATTATTGTTGATACATATGGCGGCATGGCACGGCATGGAGGAGGAGCTTTCTCCGGAAAAGATCCCTCGAAAGTGGATCGTTCTGCAGCTTATGCAATGCGATGGGTTGCCAAAAATGTGGTTTCTTCGGGTCTTGCATCTCGCTGCGAGGTTCAAGTTGCCTACGCCATTGGAAAAGCACAGCCCGTCGGTCTCTTTGTTGAATGTTTCGGGACTGAGAAAGTTCCAGTTTTACAGATTGAGGCCGCCATAGAGTCGGTATTCGATTTGAGACCAGCTGCAATCATTAGGGACCTTGATTTGCTACGCCCAATCTATTCAAAGACGAGCAGCTACGGTCACTTTGGTCGAGAGCTTCCTGAATTTGCGTGGGAACGTACAGATCGAGCTCAAGCCCTTCAAGCAGCTGTAAAGGGATAAATACGCGTGGCTATTTTGAAGCCACTTAAATTGCGATCTGAGAAGGTCGCAGTTAAGCGATCGATTTCATCTTCAAATTTCATTGTTGACGTTCTCGTAGACACAAAAGTATTTCATCTGGATGAGCCATACTCATATTTAGTTCCCGCAGACATATCTGAAGAAATTGAGATTGGAAGTTTGGTAAAAGTTCCTTTTGGAAGGGTTTACGCAGAGGGATTGGTACTTGATAGACGTGAAGGTGGCTCTACCGCAGGTCTAAAGTTTGTTGAAACTTCGATTTCGAAATCTGCTCAAATTTCCGCTTCGCAATTGGATTTGTTCAGGGAAGTTTCTCAGCGTTATGGGGTGCCACTTTGGGATGTATTCCGACTAGCGGTTCCGTCATATAGTAAAACTGGCGAAAAATCATATTTACTTAAATCTGAAGTCTCAATAATTGAAGATGAGGGCCAGCTCCTTCGGGTAGCGGTCTCACTTAAGCAAGGCGGTAAGGCGCTACATGAAATTCTCTCACTTGTTGCGAGCAGAAGTGCGAGCAAAGTCTTACTAGTCGTTCCAGATGAAAAGACTCTGGAAACGTACGTGAACAAAGGTGCGACACCTCTTTCAGGAGCTCTCGGTAAAAGTGAGCGCTATGCAAACTATCTAAAAGCGAATTTTTCTAAGGCAGGTTTCTTTGTCGGGCTTAGAAGCTCAGTTTTTATTGATCTAAAATCTAGTGATTTACTTATTGTTCTTGATGAATCAGATGAAAATATGTACGAGAAACGGACGCCTTCCTACAATGTCCGTGACGTCAGCCTCCTAAGAGCTAAGCGCCATTCGCTCTGTTTTATAAGTAGTTCGCATTCTCTAGAAATTGAGAGACTTGTGGCCTCTGGTTGGCTGACAGAGAAGGCCGTTGGAAACTCCTCACGAAAAGTTATTTCGCAGAGCGCTCAGGCAGTTCATGGAATCGTTTCTGAAGGGTTGAAAAAGGGTTCCGTTCTCTTGCTCCACGCAAACAAAGGGTATGTGACAAGTTTTTCCTGCAACAATTGCCGAAATTTGGCCTTGTGCACTTGTGGTGAGAAGCTGGTTTTGACAGGAAAAGGTACTGCAACAAAATGCAACCTTTGCGGCGTTGTGCGCGATTCGTGGACTTGTGAATACTGTCAACGCTCTCTACCTAGAAACCTCGGCAAGGGAGTAGATGCTAGAGCAGAGGAATACGGTAAATCTTTTCCCCGGGTTCGAGTCCTCTCTTCCAGCGGTCAAAACCCCGTGCGAGAACTCCCAGATGAAGCATCTCTGGTAATTTCTACACCAGGAATGGAGCCTGATGGTTCATACGCGGCCGTCCTCTTAATGGACGGAGAACAACTCTTTGGTCGGACTGGGTTGAGAAGCGATGAAGTTGCAGAACTAAATTGGGGTAGGGCGCTTAATAAGCTGGTCGACGGAGGAACTGTCTACGTTTCACTTGTCGCTGATAACCCGGTTACCCAATCCATCATGAGAAATAGCTTCGCGAAATACCATGCGGAGAAGATCAATCAGAAAGCGAGTGCTTTCTTGCCGCCCCTGTACCGCCTTTTGTGTATTGAAGGAAGTTCACTTGAGATCTCCCAAATTAGCGATTACTTGATGGCCAAAGCATTGTCGCCTTCGGTTCAACTCTTAGGTCCTATGGATATAACTGGGTCAATTTCACGCATCATCGTCAAATTCGACGTTCAGCTTAATAGTGAAATAGTTCGAAAGGTCTATGAATACAACAGAATTCGAAGTTTACAAGGTGCAAGTCTTGTTAAAGTGCGCGTCGATCCCTTTGATCTCATCTAAGATTCAACCATGTCAATTCAACCAATCCGCTATTTCGGCGATCCAGTTCTGACAACCGCAGCGAGCCCGGTTACAACCTTTGACAAGGAACTTCGAAACCTAATAGCTGACCTTACGGACACAATGCAAGATGCGCCCGGAGCAGGTTTAGCCGCGCCGCAGATTGGCGTCTCTCTTCGAGTTTTTGTATGGAACGTAGACGATGCACTTGGGCATTTGGTGAATCCAACTCTTGATTTGAGTGAAGAAATGCAAGATGGCGATGAAGGTTGCCTGAGTTTCCCCTCCCTTAGTTACAACACCCCTCGAGCTTTTCGTGCGGTGGCAATGGGTTTCAACATGCACGGAGAGCCTGTAACCATAGAAGGAACGGAGTTCTTGGCGCGCGCTCTTCAACATGAAACCGACCACTTAAATGGGATTCTATTCATCGACAAATTGAGCCCGGAAGATAGAAAATTGGCGATGCGTGAGATACGTGAGAGTGACTGGTTCGGCGAGGCAGTTAATCTGGGCGATGCTCCAACAATCAAAGTTTCACCGCACAACACGCGTGGACTTGGCATCTAGTGCGTGTGAATCAAATATGCAAATAGCAGTTGCAAGTTCGTCAAGTGTGGGCATTCCCATTCTTAAAGAGCTCTTGGCTGGATCGCACACAATTGCATATGTAATAACAAATCCAGATAAGAGCACTGGGCGCGGACAGAGAATTTTGCCAAATGATTTTGCTGCATATGCAGAAATGAATGACCTACAAATAGAAAAGCCCGAAAGTAAAGCGGAGTTAACTTCTCTTGTAACTAGTTCGCCTATCGATCTAGTTGTAACGGTTGCTTACGGACGCATTGTGCCGTTGCAGGCCTTGGATCTTCCGAGATACGGGTGGCTGAATGTTCATTTTTCCAAACTTCCACGTTGGAGAGGTGCTTCGCCAGTTCAGTATGCCTTGCTCAACCAAGATAAATTAGCCGGAATCTCGATTTTTCAACTAGACGAGGGGATGGATACGGGGCCAATCTATTTAGCTGAAGAGTTCCCGATTCAAAAGGATGAGACGACTTCTCAACTTCTTGAGCGTTGCGCCATAAAGGCATCGACACTATTGGGCAAAGTCTTAAAATCCATCGAAGATGGGGAAATCCCTTCACCGCAAATCGAAGCCGGCGTAACCTACGCTCCAAAGTTTTCAAAAAGCGATGGGCATATCAAGCCAAGCCAAGCTGCGCAAGAAATTCTGGCAAAGGTCAGAGCACTATCTGAAAATCCTGGAGTTTATATTTTATTCAGGGGAGAGCGATTAAGCATAAATCGTGCAACTATCTCTGAATATTCCAATGCACCACAGACAGTCGGGGCTCTGGTGGCTACAAAACACAGCCTCTTTCTTCGCGTTTGCGACGGTGTGATTGAACTAAATACAGTGACACCTCAGGGCAAAAAGCAAATGTCAGGTGCAGACTTTGCCCGAGGGGCAAGAATTGAAATAGGTGAATTAATTGAATAAGCGTAGGCCCGCACCCGCAGAATCTCGGCTCGTCGCATATAACTTGATTCATCAGGTAAATCATGAAGGCGCATATGCAAATTTGAGGGCGCCTGCACTTCTAGAGAAATCGAACTTAGACTCTCGGGATCGCGCTTTCGCTACTGAGCTCGCTTACGGAACTCTTCGCATGCAGGGCAAGTACGACGCTTACATAGTAAAGAATGCAGATCGAGCTCTTGAGAAAATTGACCCCGTTTTAATAGATGTTCTTAGAATGGGTATGCACGAGATATTAAGCATGAGAACTCCGGAACACGCCGCCGTTAGCCAGGCTGTAGATTTGGCAAAATTTCTGGTGGGGGAGAGCTCGGGTGCATTCGTTAATGCGATTCTGCGAAGTGTGCTTAGAGACCCATCGCTTCCCATCGCCAACAACGAGCTAGATCGATTGAGTCAGGAGTATTCACATCCAAAGTGGATAGTGAGCTCCTTCTATGATCTAGTTAAAGATTGGAATCGAGTCGAAAGCATTCTTTTGGCAAACAATGAAGCCGTTGCCCCTCAGTTAGTGGCTTGGCCCGGTGAATCGACGACGGAGGAGCTTTTGGATGGAGGCGGAGTTCTCCTAGCAAATACATCGTACGGAGTTGAGAGTTTTCAACCGCCCAGAGATTATTTGGCCATAAGAGAGAGACGAGCGGGAGTTCAAGATAGAGGATCTCAGATGGTGGGGGAAGCATTCTTGGCGACAGCCGACAAAAGAGAACTCTCTTGGTTAGATATGTGCGCCGGCCCAGGCGGAAAGGCTGCGTATATCTTCTACTCTCTCAAAGCTTTTAGGCCATCTGACAGATTTACCGCGAATGAAATATCTGAACATAGAGCTGCTTTGGTTTCGCAAGTAATTCCTTCAGATCACGTACGTGTTGGCACTGGACAGAGTTTGGCCGAGCAGCCTGAACGCTACGACCGAATTATGGTGGACGCTCCCTGCACAGGGCTCGGTGCTCTTCGAAGGAGACCAGAAGCGCGTTGGCGTAGATCGATCCAAGACCTTAAAGAGTTAGTAGTGATTCAACGCGAACTTCTTGATTCTGCAACAGAAATCCTTACGGAAAATGGAATGATTGCGTATGTTACGTGCTCACCTCATATAGCAGAGACA
>CAIUFY010000114.1 GCA_903898555.1 uncultured Actinomycetes bacterium | reverse complement strand
TCTCAATAGATTGCATCATTCGTCCTCGTAGCTCAGTGGATAGAGCAACCGCCTCCTAAGCGGTAGGTCGCCGGTCCGACTCCGGCCGAGGACACCATTTTTTGCTCAAGGAATGATCAAGAATAGAGAGGTCTTTATCTTTCGAATAACAATGGCAGTTGCTAACGTTACGAAATGATACGCAACCCATTTAGAAAACCTTACGTCTTTAGCAAGAGGTGGGCTGTCTGGTTAGTAGTTGGCGTTCCATTTATTCTGTATGCAGATCTCACAGACCCAAGTGCGAAGAAATCTGACGTTGTGAGCACAACCCTTTTGGCCCTTTTTCTTTCAGTTTTGCTCCCCTGGGTGATTATGCGGATAAGCCGCGCTTCAATGGGCAAGAGTCCTCAAGGGAAAACTTACGATGACGATGGCGACGTTATTGACGGCGAAGTCCTCAATCTTAACCTCGGATATCGGCCAAGAGTGCGAGTTCGAGCACGTTTAATCAATGGAGTTGTCGAGATTCCAACAGGCAAAATTACAGCTTCAGATATCAAATCTATAAAAGCAAAAGATCCCCGCGCCCTCGTCGTCAAACTGCCTTTTCAAATCATTAGGTTGGCCTTATGGTTTCTTTACTCCTATTTCTTTCTGCAACCATTTCTCTTGGTTGAGATTCTTGTAATTACCCCTTGGGTTCGAAAACTACTTAATGTGCCACTACGCCAAACACATGATCAAATGTATGAGCAATTGCTTAAGCAAAAAATTTTTGGCTATAAACTTTTCTCGCACATAGTTCACTCACAAGCGCTACTCCAACCAGCTTTAATTGCGCTTTCTATTCAAATCCTGATAATTATTTTAAAACCTTTCATAGTCAAAACTGCCCTTGTTATCGAGACAATCGATGGCAAAAGCATGCTTATGCCTTTTTCGTATTCCCTAAGTCCCCATATTCAGAACTTTATTGAAGTTAAAAGGGTTAAACGTTTCATTAAGAAAGTTAAGAATGCGCGAAATTGAAACGTAAAGAAAAACTACTCATGTCAGCAACTCTACTTATCTTGGGTATTCTAATTATAAGTATTTTCAGCCATTACACAAGGATCAAGAATCCTCAATCAACTTCAATCTCTACTATTGACAGTAAAGTCAATTTGCCCGCCGTAAAGCCATCAGTTAAGCCTACTCCTGTAGTCATCAGCACGTCACCTACTCCCGTGCAAACACCTGTAGCTATAACGAAGAAAGCATCGCCACCCAAAGTTCTGATCACTCACACGGCAATTGCCAAACCAAAAGTGAAGCTTTCGCCTTCACCTACTTCAACAAGTCGCTACCCACGAATGCGTGGAGATGTTGTTCCAATGAACTATACAAATAAGCCATACACAGCAGGGACAGATATTCCGGTTGGTCTCTACCACTCGACAGGCACCGTTTGTGGTTATCAAATTCGACGAGTGGATAAATCACTGTTCAATGTCAGTACTTACGAGAAAGGCTCTACGTTGGTGCAGATCAATGCAGGGGAGCAATTACTTAATTCTGATTGCAGTCTTACGTTCGGCCCACCCGTTATGCAAGATATTTTATTGCCGGGAGATCACTTAGTTGGAGTAGATATAGAACCTGGTATTTATCACGCAGAAAATAATTTAAGTTGCCGATTTGCATTGGCAAGCAAAGCAGTGCTCACGCGTGGTGACGAAACAATAAAGGTTGGGTTCGGAAATCTCAATGGCGTCAGAGATATGTTGATTCCGGCCGATGCCGAGGGAGTCACCTTTGCTTCTGAGTGTGGAGTACTGACAAAGGTAGGTTAAGCACTTGCTTTTTCAATTATTTCCATAACAGTTACCTTTGAAACTTCGCTAAGGAATCTGGATTCACGGCAAATCAAAGGTAACGTAGTTCCAACAAAAAGGAGAATGTAAATGAGACGAAAAAGGAAAATTGGAATTACAATGATGATGACAGGCGCTCTCATGCTAGTGTGGGTAGTCTCTACTGTGAGTAAAGAAGCAGCCAGAATTCAAGAACGTAACACCACCAATATTCTAGTTGCCGCAGGCGACGCAGTTATTAAAGAGGCTAGAGCTCTTGCCACAACCAACAACGATCATAAAACAGCCTTCAAGTACCTCTCCCAAGCCACTACTCAGATAGTGCTTCCTGCAAACGTCAAATTAGAGCGAGATAAGATCAGCTTCTCGTTTGTTAGCATCAAATATCCTAAAGATAAAGTAACTCTCTATATTGATTCTAATGGCGCCTTTAATGCTCGAGCCGTAGGCTTTAAAATAATTAAATAGCATTAAACTAAGTGTCAGTAAATG
>CAIUFY010000113.1 GCA_903898555.1 uncultured Actinomycetes bacterium | reverse complement strand
CACTTAGGGATAGAGACTTTGCTCGCGCGAGGGCAGCTTCAATCTCCATATCCGTGAGAAGTTGACGCATCTGCTCGCTAGGAAAAAGGCTGATGAATCTCTCGATCGCCCTGAATTCAAATTCAGTGAAAGGCTCTCCAATCCATTGCCATAGAACAGTTCGCAATTTGTTCTCAACATTGAATGTAACGCCGTGATCTATAGCGAAAACAGAATCAGGAGTCGCAGGCAAGAAGTGCCCGAATTTTCGATCACCGTTATTTATCAAGATATCAAAGAGAGCAATCTTTCGAATCTCTTCATTTGCGGACTGGGCCAGTTCAACAATGTCGATCTCCTCGTCGGAATCAATCCACTCTTGCACCATCCCTAATCCATACGGACCATCGCGCAATATTGTTAGAGGCACAACTTTGAAATCTAGAAACTCACTGACTAGGTAGGCCGCAAATTCTCTGTGAGCCAGATTTCCATCTGGAAAATCCCAAAGTGGCCGTTCACCGGCAACTGGCTTGTAAACAATCTTCTTTCCATCAATTTCACCGAGCAAGGTTGCGTTCGATGCATCGGCAATACGTCCTAATATCGAAATCTCCCCATTTTCCAGAGACACTATCTTCGATACCCATTCGCTCGTGGACATAAATGTCCTTCGGGGTTTAATGGGATCCCGCAGAAAGGACACGGGACCCTGCCTGCTGAAACGACCGCACTTGCACGTTCGCAGAAACCTCGAACTTGAGCAATGCTTAAGCTGGCAATAAGTAAGTCCGGAGTTTCTTCATCAGAATCCTCATCACCCTCCTCTACCAATTCAGTGAATGTCTCATCTGAAAGAGCTTGAATTTGCAGATCAATGTGCTGACTTCCCTGTTCGTAAGAGATTGCAATTACGCCAGCTCTAAAATCTTCCGTAATCGGGTATTCAAGTTGCCCTTCATCGCGAATTCCAGGTTGATTGAGTTGGTCAGAACTCGCTAACTTATTTCTGCGTAACTCTCGGATCATTAGCTGGAGTCGTTCAATTAGCGCTTGAACTTGCGTTTTCTCTAAGGCAATACAGTTCGAACTGGTTGGAGATATTATTTGCAAGAAGAAAGTTCTCTCTCCTGGCTCTCCGACTGTTCCGACAATAAATCTGTCTACAGCGTTGTGTCGATAAACAAGTCTGCTCATTTAGAACCTGCTCCCCCACCCAACGTAGAGCCCGAATGTGCTCCGAAATCAGTTGTGGAATTTATGCGCTGCACTGAAACGTTCCCGTTTGTAAATCTGATGACACTTATCGATGCTGGATCAACTGAAAGACGTTGGAATTCATCTATGTGAGCTCCAAGATAGTGATTGAGAATCACTCGTATGACATCTCCATGCGAAACAACTAGATGATTGCCATTTGTTTTACGAACTTCTTCAATCGCACCTATCGCGCGGTGGCGCATCTCTAAGAAACTTTCCCCTGATGGAAAGGTAACTCCAGATGGCCGTTTCTGAATCTCTTTCCACAGTGAACGTCGTGCAAGAAGATTCAATTTCTTCCCGGTCCAGTCACCATAATTCATCTCGATGAAAGCTGGTTCCTCGCGAACACTTACCTTCGAATTAGCCAAAAGATATGGGTTGACTGTCGCAAGGCAGCGTTCAAGTGGGCTGGCATGCACATACTTAATATCGAGTGTTCCAAGAACCCTGGCGAGCAGCTCTGACTGCTCTTTGCCTTTTGTTGAGAGTTCTATGCCGGGAAGTTGACCTGCAAGTATTCCCGAGGCATTTGCCTTCGAGTGGGCATGACGAAGCAGGTAAATTGTCGAAACCTGGTCCTTGCCCTTAGCCGTACTTCGGAGCGTCATATGGCTAGGTTACCGATACTTCTTGACTCTTGTTGCTAGTGTCCGAACCGTGAAGATGCGAACACTTGGAGAAAGCGGGCTTGAAGTCTCCCGCCTAGGACTAGGAACAATGACCTGGGGTCGGGACACCGACGAACACGAGGCGGCGGTTCAGCTGCGCGCATTCCTAGACATTGGTGGAAACCTCATCGATACGGCTGCGGTCTACGCAGATGGCGATAGCGAACGCGTTATCGGCGGCTTCTTGGGAACCTTAGTGCAACGTGAAGACTTGCTTATAGCCACAAAGGCTGGAGTTTCCTTTAAGTCAGGTGAGCGTCGAGTTCAAAATTCACGGTTAACTCTTATCGATGATCTAAATAAGTCATTGGCGCGATTAGGCGTTGAATACATCGACCTATGGCAAGTACAAGCCTGGGATGAACACACTCCACTAGATGAAACCTTGTCTGCAATTGATTATGCAGTACAGAGCGGGAAAGCTCGCTACGCCGGTATTTCAAATTTCACCGGGTGGCAATTGGCCCGTACTCAAACATTACAAAATCCACTTTTTGGAAAAGCTCCAATAACCTCTGTCCAATCGGAATATTCGTTGTTAAATCGCGCGGTTGAACGAGAAGTAATTCCGGCTGCCTCCAATCTAGGTGTTGGCTTCCTAGCGTGGTCCCCACTAGGGCGAGGAGTTCTTACCGGTAAATACCGAAACGGAACTCCTTCCGACTCACGAGGTGCAAGTCCGCACTTTTCTGCATTTGTATCGCCATACCTCGATCAACGTGCACGGTCAATCGTCGATGCAGTGTGCGTTGCCGCTGAAGGACTTGGATTCTCACCGATTGAAGTTGCACTTTCTTGGGTTCGTGATGCTCCTGGAGTTAGCTCGGCAATTATTGGTGCGCGAACGGGAGCACAACTTCGCGGCGTTCTAACCGTTGAAGAAATCGAATTGCCTGGTCCAGTGCGCGAAGCACTGGATGAAATTTCAAGGATTGCCGACTAACAGTTTTCGAAGAAACGCTGCAAGGTCCGAACGCCGAACTTCAATCCATCTACTGGAACGCGTTCGTCTACTCCGTGGAATAGCGCAAAGAAATCTAAGTCAGCCGGGAGGCGTAACGGGCTGAATCCATATCCGATAATTCCTAAGTCCGAGAGCGCTTTGTTATCCGTACCGCCACTCATCACATATGGAACGGGAATGCCCTCTGGGTCTTCAGCTCCCAATGCATCACACATTGCTTGAACTAAAGGACCGTCAAAATCTACTTCGAGAGCTTTGTCTCGAACCAACATTTCAACTGTTGCATCTTCACCTGCAAGTTGTTGAATAGTTTGAAGGAGCTCTTCCTCGTAACCAGGTAGGAATCTGCCATCAATCACCCCAGATGCTAACTGTGGAATTACATTTGCCTTATAGCCCGCTTCAAGCATCGTTGGATTAGAAGTGTTTTGAACAGTTGCGCCCATCATTCGTGCAGCACCACCAATATGTTTTTGCAAAGGACGAGGATTTTCCGGATCGTATTTCTCGCCGGTCAATTCAGCGATCTTTCCCCAAAATTTGGCTCCAGTTTTTGTTTCGCGAACAGGCCATTCATACTCACCAATTCGGGCGATTGCGCGCGTCAATTTTGTAACAGGATTATCGCGATTGATGAATGAACCGTG
>CAIUFY010000112.1 GCA_903898555.1 uncultured Actinomycetes bacterium | reverse complement strand
GGAGTTGTGGTGTCGTAATTCTTAATGACAGATTTAATGGCAAATTCAAAAAGAGGAACACGTCGCGCGATTAGATCGCGAACTGCTTCATCTCCCCCGCTTTGACGAAGTTCGTTTGGATCCATGCCATTGTTTGCAACTGCGACAAAAGTCTGTGCAACAAACTTTTGGTCGTCATCAAAAGCGCGAAGTGCTGCCTTTTGTCCCGCAGCATCCCCGTCGAATGTAAAGATAACCTCGCCACGAAAAGCATCATCGTCCATCAAGAGTCTGCGAATAACGCGGATGTGGTCATCACCAAATGCTGTGCCGCAGGTGGCAACGGCAGTAGTGATTCCTGCAAGGTGGGCAGCCATAACATCGGTATAGCCTTCAACAATTACAACTTGGCGTTTCTTTGCAATCTCTTTCTTTGCAACATCCAGCCCATAAAGAAGTTGTGATTTCTTATAAATTGGAGTCTCAGAGGTGTTGAGGTATTTGGGGCCTTGGTCGACATCATCGCCGGCAAGTTTGCGGGCGCCGAAACCAACAACGTCGCCGGAAATATCTTTAACGGGCCACATGACGCGATTTCGATAACGATCAATTTGAGTTCCGCGGGCGCTCTCTTTTATGAGTCCGGCCGTGTTCTGCTCTTCTTGGGTATAGCCAAGGGATGTCAGGTGCTTATGCAGGGCGTCCCATTCATCGGGCGCGTAACCAACTTGGAATTGATCGCAGTCAGCTTTTGTGAATCCCTTTTTCTGAAGAAACTCACGTCCAGCTTGCGCAGGACCTGGAAGATTGAGTTGTTCTTGATAAAACTTCATGGCGGCCGTGTTTGCGGCAACCAAGCGAGAACGATTCACACTCGGCCGATCTGATGCACCAGTTTCGTCGTAGCGAAGTTGGTAACCAATGCGCTCTGCTAGTCGTTCAATGGTTTCTGTAAAAGTGATGTGATCCATCTTCATCACGAATGCAATGACATCGCCACCGGTTTGGCAGCCAAAGCAGTGGAAATATCCCTTGCTTGGTGTCACATGGAATGAAGGAGATTTCTCATCATGGAAAGGACAGAGACCTTTCTTCTGTCCTCCACCAGCGTTCTTTAGTTGAACATAATCAGCGACGACTTCATCAATGGGGCTGTGGTCGCGAACGTACGCAACATCTTCATCCCTAATTCGGCCGGCCATGACGCTTATCTTATTGGGTTGGTATGACTTGCCTGTAACTTACGAGGAAAACTTGGACGAGAGGGCCGAGTGCAGCGCATAGGCGCCAGGATCGGTAAGTGAGGCAACCTGGTCAATAACTACTCGAAGCTTTTGAGCATCATTGGTGGCTTGGCGCCAATCTTCTAAGAAGAAAGACTCGAGTGAGACTGGGGCATGGTCATAAACCAAGTCCACCAACTCGCGAATGAGAATTTGCTGGTCGCTGTAACGCTTTTGTGAGGTCTCGGCCTGAAGAACGTAATAATTAGATAGCGCTTTCAAGATTGCGACTTCAATCTTTTGCTCGCGAGGAACAATGAGATTGGCGCTGTACCGGGTGAGATCTCCTTCGCCAAAACTGTCTCGTGTTGATGTTTCTGCTGCTAAGGCAAAACGTCCAACGAGTTGGCTAGATAAATCCTTCAATCGTGCAAGATGGCGATGGCTTCCATCATATGTAGTGGGCCAACATGAAAGTTTTTGAAGATCAGATAGCGCTCGTTCTGCCTCGGCTTCTGTCATGTCATCCATATAATCTTCAACAGCTACATCGAATATCTGAGGAAGGTCATCGCGCATGTGGTGTAGATGAATCTGACCTGTTACGAGTGCATCCTCTAAATCATGTACGGAATAAGCAACGTCGTCTGACCAATCCATAATCTGGGCTTCCATGGATTGCTTTCCTTCTGGAGCGCCTTCGCGCATCCAGGTGAAAATTTCCATATCATCGTCATATACGCCAAATTTTCGAGTGTTCACAGCGCGAGGCCATGGATACTTTGTTGCCGCATCAAGAGAAGCTCTGGTCAAGTTAAGCCCGATGGATTTACCTGTTTCATCAACCGTCTTTGCTTCAAGGCGAATCAACAATCGAAGGGATTGAGCGTTTCCTTCAAACCCACCACACTCTTCCGCAATTTCGTTTAGAACTTCTTCACCGTTGTGACCGAATGGTGGATGACCGATGTCGTGGGCTAAACACGCACCCTCCATCAAATCAGGATCTGCGCCAAGCGCCTCTCCAAGTTCGCGGCCAACCTGGGCACACTCAAGAGAATGTGAAAGACGTGTTCGGGGAAAATCTGTCTGCCATGGAACCGCGACTTGAGTCTTTGCAGCCAAGCGACGAAGCGCCCATGAATGGATAATGCGAGCACGATCGCGAGCAAATTCTGTGCGTCCTCCACGTTTTGCTGGTTCATCAAGAAAACGTGCGCGATCTTCTTCTGTGTAACCAGAACGCTCATGCGCGGGACGAAGAACCATAGTGGACCGAGTCTATTTCTTATTCTGGTCGCTTAGATGAATTCCAAAGCGTCCAGCAGTCTTATAGGCCAGATAAGCACCAGTTTCGCGCGCGATGTAGTGCCAATTGCTCTTTTCAACGGTGGCTGGGCCACTCTTAGCAGGAGAACAGGTAGCACTCACGCCAAGATCTGTGGCCATCGAAATCGCTCGGTAGCAGTGATAGGCATCAGTCACGATGATGACGCTCTTGTACCCCTTTTTCTTCATTACATCCACGTAAGCAATTGTGCTGCTTAAAGTATCTTTGCCAAGATTTACTGCATTTAGAACTGATTTAGGAATCTGACCCTTCGCAAGAGCGCGAACACTTGCCTGCGCTTCAGTCCACAGATCACCTTTTTGATTTGCACCAACCGTCAAAATACGCGGTGCATAACCTTCCTTGTAAAGGCGCTTTGCTTCATCAATACGCGCTTGCAAGATTGGCGTTGGAGTTCCGTTGTTTTGCGCCGCGCCCATAATCACAATCGCATCGCTCTTAGTGGGAGTTGCGTTATATCCAGTGTTGTAAACCTGCAAAGCAACATATCCAGGAACCAAAAGAATAATAAGCAAGACAAGTGAAATAATTTTACGTATCCATGAAAAGGGATTGAGTAATCCAAACATTTCTATTTAGCCACCCGAAACTGAATCATCAATAGTGATGGTCGCATACTCATCTGGATCATTGAGCCAGCCATCTGGAAGCGATGGGGCACGCCCGTGTGAACGACGCCCGCGAGGAGCTTCAGAAACTGCGGTTGGGTATGGCTGATCTTCTAGCTGCGATGTGAGCCATTCCAGCTCTCCGTAACTTGCAACCATTCCAAGCCCTGAACGAATTTCGCGAGGAACTGTAAATCCCTTTAAGTACCACGCCATGTGCTTGCGAAGATCGCGCATCGCACGTCCTTCTGCTTCAAAAAACTCCATAAGCAATTGGCCATGACGTCGCATAACGTCACGAACTTCAAACAAAGTTGGCTCTGACTTTCCCTCTTCATCATTCATGGCTCTTACTAAATCTGCGAATAACCAAGGCCGACCCAAACATCCACGGCCAACAACAACACCGGCGCAACCAGTCTCTTCCATCATTCGTCGCCCATCGGCGCCGCTCCAAATATCACCGTTTCCAAGAACGGGAACTCCAGTCGGCTTTAAGTGTTCAACGAGTTCAGCAATCTTTGACCAATCGGCTTGTCCGTCATACATCTGTTGAGCAGTACGTGCGTGAAGGGCAACCCACACAACACCTGCAT
>CAIUFY010000111.1 GCA_903898555.1 uncultured Actinomycetes bacterium | reverse complement strand
TGCTATATCTAGAAGGAGAATAAATTCCGATGAATTGGAAACATTTCTCAAGCTCGCATTTTGATAAATTTGTCCCGATATTTCTGAAATCATGCGTGGTGCAAAAAATGCTGGAAGTTTCACTCGCGTAAAAACGCCAACAAGCTGACTACCGTCCTTGTTATTGATGCTTCGGTATGAAATTGCATAGTTTTCTCCAGACTCTAGTCCGAAGGAGTCAGTCGAAGCCCACCCATCAGAAACCGCCTGATTACCGCCTCTGTTCTTGGCCGTATACATATTCTTATCAGCCTGAGTTACTGCGTGGGTGAGTTCTTCAATC
Source organism: uncultured Actinomycetes bacterium (assembly GCA_903898555.1). Classification (GTDB taxonomy): domain Bacteria; phylum Actinomycetota; class Actinomycetes; order Nanopelagicales; family Nanopelagicaceae; genus PALSA-747. Next base: position 3,259 of record CAIUFY010000111.1, on the reverse strand, counting down.
GAATCCCACGTGGAAATACCAATTGAAACTTTGGGAGAAATTTTTGTTCCATCAGAAGCAATAAATGGTTCGGACAGATTATGCAAGAATCTATTACTAGTGGTCGCGATGTCATCAGATTGATCAAAACCTTGGGCGACAATCACAAATTCATCGCCGCCGATGCGCGCAATCGCATCCACCGGGCGGCTACTCTTCATTAATCTATGAGAAATTTCCACCAAGAGCTCATCGCCAATTTGGTGACCGTATGTGTCGTTGACGCTCTTAAATCGATCTAAATCCAAAAAGAATATGGTTTTCGAGCGCTTGATACCTTCATGGGAAGGAATCTGGGCGAACTCCACTTCCAGGCCTCGACGGTTAAGCAAGCCAGTTAATTCATCGTGGGTTGCTCGATAATTAAGCTCCTCAACTGATCTTGCTCTTCTTATGAGCTGAGGTAACTGGGCAATCACATTTTCAAATGTAAGGCGAAGGCGAGTGGGAAGAACCCTCGAACTTGGTAGGACAAAAAGTAGCCTTATTGCAGTCGTGGAGGCTCCGGCGACATTCACATCAAGAAAAGTTCTGAGCCCCAATTCCTCCAGTTGTGAGTTTTGCTTTGCCCACAGGACTCCAGCCGCATCAAGAACGGGGCTTACGGTCGACGTGTAGGGAAGTGACAAAGTCTCTTCATTTGAAGGAGAGAGAAAGGGTGAGGTGAAAATCTTCTCAAGATTGAATATTGAACGTGGCGCGGAAGGGCCAAAAATCCATTTTTCTGGAACAAGCTGTCCATCTGTTTCAAACCAAATCTGGCATGCCCACCAATCAAATTCATTAAGGACGGTTTGGGTGAATGCTTCAATGACTTGGTAGTAATGATCTCTGTCTGTCACCGTGCTAGTGAGCGTGCGTGCAATTCTTTCGGAACTATAACGAATACGAATCTCTTCTTGCTGGTCGCGTAGTGTCGCTAAGAGCGAATCTGCCACTCTTCGAGTTTCAAGTAATTCAGCATATTTTGCCGATGTACTAATGAGAAGATTCTTGAATTCAACTCCAAAAGTTTGTGTTCCCTTAAAGGCCATCACTAAGCAACCGACTATCGCCAAGCTTTGACTGCGGATGGCAACAGCAAAAACCTCGGTGATTCCTTTGTTTTTAAAATCGAATGGATCAGAGATGGATTCGATGTCGTCTTGGGAAAGTTCAATAATGTCGAGTTTTTTCTCCAGAAGAATTTCTTCAATTGAACCAGCACGAGGAAATTCCTGAACAGAAATTCCCCTCTTGCTCTTAATCCAAATTCTCTCCTTGTCGATGAAAGAGAGGCGAGCGTAAGAGCAATCAAGTTCTTCACAGAGTTGATCTAGGATTTCATCAAAACGTGCATTTCGAGGCGTATCTAGAATTTCGGTCGCCAAGAGCTCCTGCATGCGTACATCTTCGGCAATGTGCATCATGTGAGCTTTCCGTCCCAAATCCTCATGAATTGGCGCAACAACCTGGGGATTTCCACCCGCTAAATATTCCGCGTTGGAGGAGTTTCAAAAAGGTGGTTCAGGGGGATAGCCCCCTGAAAATTAACCAACCATTCCTTTGTGATTTATTTTGGACGGCTCATGACCACACTCTGTATTGGATTGAACGCTCGCACAGTCATCGCAGAGCAAGATCAGCTGGTAACAGGCCTTGTTGGCGCAATTTCTAAAGCTCTTGGTCTTTCCACCGCATTTTTCACATTCGCCGATGATTTCTGGATTTTCGCTGAAGTCGTGAACCATTCGTTTATCGAAAACGTACAACGATCCGTCCCAGAGTCCATCGTTCCCAAATTTTTCGCCGTAACGGACAATTCCGCCTTTTACCTGATAGACCTCTTTGAAACCGCGGTTAACCATTACAGCCGAGAGAATTTCACAACGAATTCCACCCGTGCAGTACGTGACAATTGGCTTATCTTTAAGGTGGTCGTACTTTCCAGATTCCACTTCTCCCACAAAATCGTGAGAAGTTAGAACAGCTGGAACAAGTGCCCCACGGAATTTACCAATTTTTGCCTCGAATGCATTTCGCCCATCAAAGAAGACAACTTCATCCCCACGATCTTCAACCAGTTGATTTACCTCTTCAGGGCGAAGGTGTTTGCCGCCATTAACGACTCCATTTATATCAACTTGTATTTCGGTTGGACTTGAAAAGGCTACAAGCTCTTTCTTTACTTTGACGCTTAGACGAGGAAATTCATCGCCTTTTCCTTCAGACCATTTGAAATCGATTTTCTTAAAGCCTGGATACTCTTTTGTTTGACGGATGTACTTCTTCAGGTCGGACATATTCCCGCCCAAAGTCCCGTTAATCCCATGCTCGGAAATAATAATTCGACCCTTGAGGTTCAATGTTTCGCATAAGTTCTTCTGCCACATCTTCAGGGCGACTGGATCTGCCACGGGGGTGAATCCGTAGTACAGGATTACCTTCTGTAGTTCCATGACCATATTCTAGAGGCGAATTCACAGTACTTTCTATCTCGCCTTTGCGTTCAAATGCTGACACAATCCGAACCATGACGAGGTACAAGGCGGTAATTGCTTTGATTGCCACGGCTCTTTTGGCCCCTGGTTCGCTTAATCCATCCGTGGCTGATACCGACACGGTCACCGTATCTAATTCACTTACCCCGCTCCCTGCTCTTACAGATGGCCCCGTTCCTAGAAATGTCACTCCGACTCTTGGGGGAATTATTGCAGATCGACCAAAACCTTATAAGGATCGGTGTCATACACAGCAGAATTTAACTAAATCGGAAGCTGACTGCAGGTATGGAAATCTTAAGTCAAAAACAACCATAGTTTTGTTTGGCGATAGCCATGCGCTCTCGTGGTTTCCAGCCATTGAAAAACTTGCAGTAACAAAAAACTGGAAAATGATTTCATTAACTATGTCGTCATGCTGGCCATCTGACATTTTGGCCTGGAACTCTACGACAAATTTGTTGATGACCAATTGCTCTGTGTGGCGAAAAGATACTTTGAGAGAAATTGCTGCCCTAAAACCTCAAATGATTTTTGTTGCAGGGACAAGAGGATTCACCACTGTAGATGAAAAATTCAATATATTGACGGGCGATTCGCGAACAGCAGAATGGGAAGCAGGAATGCTGCGAACCCTTGATCAATTAAAGAGAGCGTCAAAGCAAGTTGTTTATTTGGGGGATACTCCGATTTCCGTTGTGGATTCTCCGACGTGCCTTAAAGCTCATCGCAATGCGATT
>CAIUFY010000110.1 GCA_903898555.1 uncultured Actinomycetes bacterium | reverse complement strand
CGAAAGCATCTTGTGTAAGAAGGGTGTTAATAAGCAAGAGTGCTAAAAGTCCTACTCCAAACATTCCGCTTAGAATAAAGAGAAATGCACGGGTGTTGATTTCTTTTCCTTCTTCTTTCTTAAGTTCCGGAACCAATTGCAGTACTGCTCTAGTAGATTTTGAAATTACTAAATCACGTGATCTTGCAATCGCTGGAGCGAAAATCGAAGTAGCCATCAAGCAGCCACCTTTTCGATTGCTCGCAAGCGCATACTTTGGGCTCGTGGATTTTCTAGAATTTCAGATTCGGTTGCTGATTCACTTCCCGTTATGACAAATTGAAACTTCGCCGCGGTATCTGGCAACTCCACCGGAAGTCCCCTTGGAGTTGTTGATGTGCAGGCCTTCGTAAAAAAGCTCTTAACTATTTTGTCTTCAAGGCTTTGGTAGGCCATCACGACGATTCTGCCGCCTGGCACCAAGGCATCCATTGAAGCTGGGATTGCCCGTTCAAGAACCGCTAACTCCTGATTAACTTCAATTCGAAGAGCTTGAAATGTTCGCTTAGCTGGGTTTCCACCAGTACGCCTTGCTGGTGCAGGAATACTCTCTTTAATTAAGTCTGCCAACTGCTTCGTACTGCTTAATCTATTTTCTTCGCGCGCTTCAATAATATTGTCAACGATTCTTGGCGCAAATTTTTCATCCCCGTAAGCGCGCAATATGCGGATGAGAGCCCCGCGCTCATATGTAAGGAGCACCTCTTGAGCTGTAATTCCCTGACTTTGATCCATTCTCATATCCAGCGGAGCATCTTGAGAATAGGCAAATCCTCTTTGCGCATCATCAAGTTGCATCGACGAGACACCTAAATCAAAAAGCGCTCCATCTATGTGTTCGATGCCAAGTTCCTCGAGAACGGAACCTATTTGATCATAAACTTCGTGGACGATTGTGAGTCGCTCAAGAAGTGGGCCAATATTTCGCTTCGCGATTTCAATCGCAGTCAAATCTCTATCAAATCCAATAATGCGAACATTTGGAAACTTAGCGAGGATGGCCTTTGAATGTCCGCCCATTCCTAGCGTGGCATCAACCACCACTGCTACTCCGCGTTCTGCAATCGCTTTTTCAATGGAAGGGGAGAGCAAATCGATACAACGCTCTAGTGCGACAGGCACATGTTGTAGCTCTTGCATTTCCACTCCTCCCCTAACTTAAATTTCACTTCATAAACAAACTTCACTTACAACCAATTTCTTGACTTAGGTCATCGTCGACCGACGGAATTCGTTCTGCGCAGCTGATGCAGTTCGATTGGGGGAAGCGGCGCCGGGGAAGAGGCGTCGCTCTGCGTTATAGTCGACGATGGCCTAAACAAAGAATTTGCTTTGACCTATTAGAAACTAGAAGAGGCCGGGTAACACCTCCGTTGAAACATCCGCAAAACCCTTCTCGCGATCAGCGAGGTAGGTGTTCCAGGAAGCTGAATCCCAAATTTCTAGGCGGGTATTTGCGCCAATAACTACGCATTCTTTTTCAAGTGCGGCATATGTTCGAAGCCCGGCTGGGATGGTGATGCGGCCTTGCTTATCGGGAACTTCATCATGAGCGCCTGCGAACATCACGCGCATGTAATCGCGTGCTGCTTTCTCGGTGACGGGAGCTTGTCGCAGGCGTTCAGTGATTGATGTGAATTCTTTAGAGGGGAATACATAAAGGCATCGCTCTTGGCCCTTTGTCACGACAAGGCCATTTGAAAGCTCATCTCGAAAGCGGGCGGGCAGGATGATGCGGCCTTTTTCATCGAGTTTTGGTTCATGGGTTCCAAGAAACATCTAAGCCACCTCCCCTTTTATTGCCTTTTATTGCCCTTTTCAGCGCTTTTCCGCTGTCCTGAAGCTCAAATCCCCCGATTCTTGCTTCGTACCCCACTTTACTCCACTTTCCCCCAAAATCAACCACCTTCCGCCATTTTGACCCTTTTTTGCCCCCAGATTCTCCAAATTCTCTAAATTTCAATCGGGGGGCTGGCTAATCGCCGTTGATTCTGTGTAGCCTGCCGGCGCGACTAACCTAAGCCGGTGCAAAACGAAGAATTGATTGTGGCCAAGGGCCTAACTAAGAAGTACGGAGATTTCACCGCCGTAAATGAAATCGATTTCGCGGTGCGAAAAGGTGAGTCTTTTGGATTCCTTGGACCAAACGGTGCAGGCAAATCAACAACGATGCGCATCATCGCTGCAACTCTGACTAGAACTTCAGGGCAGATTTCAATACTTGGAAAAGATCCTGCTGATCGTGGTCCAGAAATCCGTGCTCATCTTGGAGTTGTACCTCAACAAGATAATTTAGATCAGGCTTTAACTGTTACCGACAATCTCTACATTTATGGGCGTTACTTTGGCCTTCCAAGAAAATTTGTAAAGAGCAAGATTGATGAGCTTCTTGAATTTGCGCAGCTAACTGACAAGCGAAATGCAAAAGTTGAGTCACTTTCTGGTGGCATGAAGCGCCGTCTAACAATTGCCCGGGCACTTATAAGTGAACCAGAAATTTTGATGTTAGATGAACCTACAACAGGCTTGGATCCACAAGCTCGGCACATTCTTTGGGATCGTCTATTTAGATTAAAAGAACAAGGCGTAACGCTGCTTATAACTACTCACTACATGGATGAAGCAGAGCAACTCTGTGACCGTCTTATGGTCATGGATAAAGGTTCCATCATGGCTGAGGATTCGCCCGCAGATCTAATTAAAAAGTTCTCAACAAAAGAAGTGCTTGAAGTGCGCTTTGGGTCAGATCGAAATTCGCAAGTTTCAGATCAGCTCAAAACTATGTGTGAGCGCATTGAAGTACTACCCGATCGCATTTTGATGTATGCCGACGATGCCGAACTCCTATTGGAATCGATTCATCGGGCTAGCTTGCATCCTTTGACCTCACTTGTCCGTCGAAGTTCGCTTGAAGATGTCTTCCTGCGACTAACTGGTAGATCGTTGATTGAATGACCGACTTAAGTAGGCGTGGTTCTCTAGTAATCATCGATACCGATCGAACTCTTAAGCGGGGCGTCTTTTATGTAATTGAAGCTCGCTTACGCACAATGATGCATTGGATTTTTTCCTTGCTGACCGGCTCTCTTTTAAATCCATTTTTCTACCTTGCATCGCTCGGTATCGGTGTTGGAACATTTATTAACCAACGCGCAGGTTCGGCTGGGATCGATGGAGTTAAGTACATAATTTTTCTTGCGCCAGCACTTCTTTCGGCAGTAGCGATTCAAGATTTTATGGGTGAGGTAGTTTTCCCCACGCTTCAGGGTTTTAAGTGGGAAAAAACATTCTTTGCTATGAATGCAACGCCGCTTACAGGCCGACAAATTGCTCTGGGAACATATTTTAGTTCGCTAATCAGAACAATTGGCTCTGTAGTCATTTACTTTGCAGTTCTCGTTGGATTTGGAGCAGTAGATCCAGCTCGCGCATGGCCATCGATGGTTACTTCCCTTTATGCCGCGGCTTGTTTTGGTGCATTCATGCTCGGTGCAGCAGCACATGCTGAAAATGATGACCTTTTTCTTAATCTCATGGGGCGGCTACTCATCATGCCGCTATTTCTTTTCTCAGGAACTTTCTATCCAATTTCCTCGATGCCACTTCCACTTCAATGGCTTGGGTGGGCCTCTCCTTTGTGGCACGCGACAGAGCTAGGCCGTTGGGTTTCCTATGGTCACCATCTCTCCGGTTCTATGATTGCAATTCACTTTGGCTACCTTGCAATATTTCTTGTAACAGGCTTGTTATGGGCCTTCAATCGATTTGATTACCGGTTAAGCAAATGATCACCACTATGGCAGTTGCAATCGCCGAAAAAAGAATCGGCAGGCGAGGTGAATCCGTTTATTCCGGACGCGCCAAGGCAGTCCTGGAACGTTCCTATCTGGCATTTCGCTCATCAGCCTGGATTGTCGTGCTTACGGGTTTTCTTGAGCCCGTCATGTACTTATTCTCTTTTGGTTATGGTGTTGGAAAATTAATTGGCAAGATTGAAGTTGCTCCGGGGCACTTTGTTTCCTATGCAGCATTTATCGCACCTGCGCTTCTTGCCACAAGCGCAATGAACGGTGCAATTTACGATTCAACGTGGAATGTATTTTTCAAACTTAGATTTGATCGCGTTTATCAAGGAATGCTTGCTACTTCCATGGGACCACTCGACGTGGCTCTTGGTGAAATGGCATGGGCTCTTATTCGCGGTCTTGCATATGCAACTGCATTCATGATTATCGTCGGATTGCTTGGGTTAATTACAACCCCAGTAGCTCTTCTTGCAATACCTGCAGCAGTCTTGATTGCTTTTGGATTTGCGGCAATTGGTATGGCTGTAACAACTTATATAAAATCTTTTGAACAGATGAATTTGATCAATATTGTCATGTTGCCAATGTTCCTATTTTCTGGATCTTTTTATCCGCTAAGCATCTACCCTGGATGGCTGCAACTATTTATTAAGTCACTTCCTCTATGGCACGGAGTAGTCCTAATCCGTTCAGTCTCACTTGGAATCGTAAACACTTCCTTGATTCCACATATAATTTATTTCTTAGTGATGATTCTTCTCGGACTCTTTTTTACTACAAAACGTTTGACTCAATTATTTATGAGATAGACAAATTAGTTAACTTATTTGTCAAAGTTTCTACGGTCCCAACGATCTTCCAATCGATCGCCCCAACCTTTTTTATTACTTTGTGTGCGCTGTGATGCGTTCTTCATTTTTCCCGATGAAAAATTTGAAATGATGAGAAAAGATCCAACTAGCGCAATGATGAAGCCAGCGATACCGACGGCGGGAATTTTCGCAACTAGTCCTGCAAGAATTATTGCCATGCCTCCAAATAGGGAGACAAGTCCTGCGACAACTCGGTTCCCCTGAGGCGCGCGAATTTTTCCACTCAGCGTAGATACAAGGCGAGGGTCATCCTGCACGAGGGCAGCTTCCATCTCCGCGAGGAGCTTGCGTTCATGATCTGATAGTGGCACGGTCTAAGAATAGGACAGGTCTTCGGGGTCTACCAGCCGAGCGGGGCGCACGCTCCCCTTCCCGAACCGAGCCGTTGCTCGATCTATGGCCTCCGTAGCCTCCCGCCAACCCTTTTCGCGCTCACCGAGGATCAATTGCTGGGGCGCAGCTGATTGGTCAATGAGATTCTCTAAGGCAACTCCCACCAATCTCAGGCGAGCTCGGTCGAGTTTAAGGCCCAGATATAGCTTCTTTACGACTTCATAACTTTCCTGAACCCCTATGACCGGCAGCTCCAAAGTTTTCGATCGAGTAATAGTTTTGAAATCTGAAAATCGAACTTTTATCGAGACAGTTTGCGCCGCAAGGTTTCGCTTTCGCATTCTTCCCGTTGCCTTCTCAATGAGTCGCAAGAACTCACGAAGAATCTCATCAGGATCCTCTAGATCTTCTGCAAAAGTTTCAGCGGCACTAATGCTTTTATCTGGTTCATCAGGAGTTACATCTCGGTAGTCGCGGCCCCATGCAAGTTCGTAGAGAGAAGCCCCCGTACCTTCACCTAGAGCGCGAATGAGAGTTGAGCGTGGCGTCTGTGCAATATCTGCGACAGTGCGAAGGCCAAGTCGTTGCAACTCCTCATTTGTCTTTGGTCCCACTCCCCAGATTGCATTTACTGGAAGAGGATGAAGAAATTCAAGTACTCGATCTGGCGCAATTTCTAATAGTCCATTTGGTTTGCAATGTTGCGACGCGAGCTTTGCTATGAATTTAGTGGATGCAATTCCTACTGAGCATGTAATTCCTTGACTAGCAGATATTTCTTCACGGATTTTCGCGCCAATCTCTCTTCCGCTTCCTTTAAGTCTCTTCGAGCCTGTCACGTCAAGAAATGCTTCATCAAGTGACAAAGGTTCGACGAGTGGCGTATAGGAATGGAATATTTCCATTACATGTGAAGATACTTCGCTATATCGCGCGTGATCTGGATGCACAAAAATTGCATGAGGAGCCATTCGCTGTGCTCGGCCAACAGGCATTGCCGCACGAATTCCTAATTTTCGAGCAGCATAATTTGCTGAAAGTACGACGCCTCTTGCCCCAGCCCCGACAACCACCTCTTTGCCTCGCAAAGTTGGATCATCTCTCTCTGCCACCGATGCATAAAACGCATCCATATCAATATGAAGAATTGTGGAAAATATTTCATTAGCGGGCGTTTGGCTACTCATGACTTATCCCCCGCTTTCACTCCTGAAAGGCTACGCCACCGTGAATATGACTCGCCTAATTCCCACGCGGATTCTGCTCTTAAAGAGATTCCACGGGCACCTGTTTTGCGAACAACTCCACGAATAAGAAATAACCATGAGTGGTAGAGCAAATTGGCATGCTCCCCTTGAACATCCTCAAAGAAAGTCACATCGTTACACCCATATCCATCATCTATGGTTAGGAACATAACCCGTCTTCCTGAACGCACTGGAGGGGTTTGTAAAGCGACTTTAACTCCCGCAACAAGAACAGTTGCACCAGAGCGTTGGTTAATTAAGTCAGATGAACGGACTGCGCCAATGCTGTTAAGGAAATCTCCATAGAACTCCATCATGTGATGAGAAATATCCATCCCAGTCAATTTAACTTCATGACGTATTCGTTCAGAAGCTGTTAGCTCCGGCAAGCCACTGGCTTCTAGCGCTGATGGAAGAAGCTGTAGTGCCATTTGTCCGTGAGTATTGCGAGATTTTCCTCGCGATAATTTATCAATGTCGTGTAGGTGAAGTAATAAATCCCTGCGATTAATCTTTTGGGTTTTATAGAGTGAATCAAATGCCCCCACAAGCAGGAGCGCCTCTGTTGTTGGCTTTGAAACTCCGGCTCGATGTACAAAATCAGGGATATCCACATAAGGTCGATTCTCGAGAATTGAACTCATCTCTTTATCGTTGATTCCCTGTATATCTGAAAAACCAATTCGAATTGCATATCCCCTGGCATCTGGAAGAGTGAGTGCCTCTCCCGTGCTTGAAGTATTTGGTGCTCGATATGGAAGCCTTCTCCCTTGCTTTTCTTGCTCAACCTTTTCTGCGCGATAACTTTTATCAGAAAGATTAATATCGATAGGGGCAATATCGATTCCCCATTGACGAGCCTCATCGAGAATAACCCTACGTGGATACATTCCAGGATCGTGCGTTAAAAGTCCTGCGATAAATGCAGCCGTGTGATGGGTTTTTAGCCATGCAGATTGATAAGTAGGTAGAGCAAAAGCGGCAGCATGCGCCTTGCAAAATCCAAAGGATGCAAAAGCTCGGAGAATCTCCCAGACTTGAGTTACTAAGGTGAGTTCATATCCTTGTGAAATTGCAGTTGGGTAGAACCAATCACAAACCTCTTGCTGACTTTCAAATGTGCCGAGATCTCGACGCTTCTCGTCTGCTTCTGCAAGTGAGACGCCTGTCATTACAGCAATTATTCGAATAACCTGCTCATGAAAAACAACAACCCCCTCAGTCTCCCGCAGAATCTCATCTAAATCTGGATGTATGACGGGTTTTGCTCTAAAGCCATGGCGCGTATTAATGAAAGGAGTAATCATGTCGCTTTTCACAGGACCTGGACGGAAGAGCGAAATATCAATAATCAAATCTGTAAAGGTTTGAGGAGCAAATTTTCCAACGAGCTCTCTTTGACCAGGGCTTTCAATCTGAAATAGTCCCAACGTTCTCGTAGATTTAATAAGGTCAAAAGTTTTTGGATCATCAAGAGGCACTGCATCAATATCAATTAGCTTTCCTTCTAATCGCTTGATTTCTTGAAGTGAGTACGAGATAGCCGATTGCATTCTCACTCCAAGAACATCAAGTTTTAATAAGCCAATAGCCTCAACATCGTCTTTATCAAATTGCACCATTGGATATCCGCTGGCGTTAATTTCGGTAGGAGCAATATCGAAGAGGCGATTATCAGAGAGCAAGACTGCGCAAGGATGCATTGATAGGTGGCGTGGCAAACCATCGAGCCTTCCTGCCAAATGAATAGCAGCCTTCATGAGAGGTGTATTCAATTTCAGATTTTTCAATTCAGGTAAATTCTCAAGTGCTTTACCGATATTGCGCGCTCTAATATGTGGCAGAGATTTTGCAATTAGATCTATCTCCATTGGGGAAATTCCCAGAGCTGCACCTACATCGCGAATAGCGTGCCGGGCTCGATAGGTCTCCACCATTGCAACAGTGGCGGTTCGCTCTGGGCCAAAGCGTTGAAAAATTGCATCGTAAATTTCTAAACGACGAGCTGATTCCACATCAATATCAATATCGGGAAGTTCATTTCGAAGAGGAGAGCAGAAGCGTTCCATTAAAAGGCCTTGACTCAATGGTTCAACTCCAGAGATTCCCAAGAGATAACAAATTAAGGATCCTGCTCCGCTCCCTCGTGCTGCAACTCTGATCCCCTTTGCTCTAGCTATATCAGCAATATCAGCAACTGCTAGAAAATATGCCTCATACCCAAGTTTGCGAACAGTGGAGAGCTCTTCTTCCAGCCTCTGCGAGGCTTGAACAGAGAGAGCGCCTGTATAGCGATGAAGCCCAGACTCACTTCTCTGCCGCAACTGATCAGCTAGTTCTTCATGTCGTTTTGCACCAAGAGTTGCTGGCTCAGGTAAATGAATAGAGCCGAGCCCTACATCTCGGCGAGGTGAAAGCGTGGCTCGCTCTGCCCACTCACTAGTTGTACGTAGCAGAGAGCGTCCATTTGACTCCCCTGCCGCTCGAGCAACCTCATCAGCTATAAGAGTCATCTCTACTTCACTTTTTAAGTAGGCCTCAGAATTACTGCGCTCAACATGTCGTTGATGTAGCGGGACGAGCAATCGCGCTGAATCAAGAACATCGGCAACAGGGCCATCTGCTCGATCCAACATTCGTACTGCGTTAGTAAGAACTGCGGGAATATCATTTTCCCGTCCGAACCTTAAGAGTTTAGCTGCGTGGGATGTCGAGAATGGCCCATCTCCTTTTGCGCGATGTGAGATGACTTCAAGGGATTGGGATGAAAAAAGGTCGCGAGAAGAATTAAAAATTGAAAGTGCAGATTCGTTTCTCCTAGATGCGATTGTTGCGGCGAGATATGAATCAGGGCCATGAAGTGCGAGCAACTGAGAAGAATATTGCGAAAACTTCTCGAGAGTTTCAAAGGTAAGAATCTTTTCATTTGCACTGTCGCGATTTACCGCGCTAACTAATCGATATAGGGCAGACAAAGATCCTGCTTGAGCCAAGAGAGTGATTCGGTATTTCTTCTGAAGAAAACTGAGGTTGACGCCAACAATCGGAGCGATTCCATGGGCTTCACACTCTTGAACAAATCGAACTACTCCAGCCATTCCATCACGATCGGTAAGACCGAGGGCTTTCATTCCAAACTGGGCAGAACGCTCCACTAGTTGGGCGGCAGATGCGGTGCCGTACTTAAAGGAGTAGCCGCTTGCTACATGAAGATGGGTAAACATTTTAAGCAGGGCGAGATGTAGGCCGAATAATCCATCTACCGGTTAACTCATCGAGTTCAATCTCGAAGGTAGCGAGCGCACCTACAGGAGCCGCCTCTACTCTCCAGATAGCTCTGCCGCCATCGTTAAAGATTGACTGCTCGAGATGTTTGGAGTCGTGGAGGTTGCCATCGCTAATCCGGTTCCACCATCCGCCTGACTCCTGCCAGCGCGAAAGAATATTGTGAACATGGAAGCGGTGACCTTTGTAGATAAATTCGATGGGCTCACCCTCGGGAGCTAGGACTTGTGGCAACACGGGTGGCAGCACGGGTGGCAGCACGGGTGGCAGCACGGGTTTAGCCTCGGGGACGGATCCCGAGGCTACAACTGGGTCGGAGGCAGGTTGTTCGAACATATGTTCGAAAGATAACCGCCCCCACCGACAAGCACAAGCCGGCCAATACCCGCCTATCGTGGAAAGATACCCACATGGTTCTAGCCCTTCTCTGTGGAGCATTCATTGGGGCGGTTCTGGGATTTGTTGGAGCTGGCGGGGCAATGCTCTCGGTTCCAATCCTGCTTTATCTCTTTCACTTCAGTGCAGCCCAAGCCACTACCGCCGCACTTGCAGTCGTCTTTCTTGCCGCACTTGCAGGCGTTGTTCCGAAATTTAAATCAGGGGATGTACTCCTCCGAGAAGGTTTCTCCGTATGGGCAATTGGATTTATCTCCAATGTAGGCGGAGCTTCTGTAGCAAAACACTTATCTGATACGACAATCCTGACTGGCTTTGCAACGGTCATGGTAGTTGCAGGAATATCCATGCTGCGTGGACCAGTGAAAGATCGCCCTGAGAAACGGATGCAGCCCATTGCCCTTGTTTCGACTTCTTTGATCATCGGAGCGCTCACCGGAATTTTCGGAATCGGCGGAGGCTTCCTTGCGATTCCTGTATTAGTACTTTTTTATCATACGCCTCAGAAGAAAGCCGCCGGAACCTCGCTCCTTATTATTACTTTGAACTGTCTGACCTCTTTAATCGCCCATCACAGCGAATGGTCAAAGATCACTTGGCATACTCCAATTCTCATGGGAGCAACCGCAATTCTCGTGTCGGGATTTGCATCCCACCACAGCTCTCGACTCAACGAAAAAGCTCTTCGAATGAGCTTCGCATGCCTATTATTTGTCATTGCCATTTTCACACTTATTCGCACATGGTTTTTTTCCTAACCTCTAGAGAAATAACGGGAGATCAATAATGAAGTCAAAAGCACTTGCAATGGAGTTCATCGGAACGGCCCTTCTATTGGCTGCCGTCCTGGGTTCTTCTTATATGGCTTCTGGAACAACACAGGATGCTGCAGTGGCACTTGTCGTTAATGCATTTTCCGCTTGCGCCATGTTGGCAATCATTATTCGACTAGG
>CAIUFY010000109.1 GCA_903898555.1 uncultured Actinomycetes bacterium | reverse complement strand
GGATCTCCACCGCCTACTAACAAGAACTTGTTTGGTTTGTCGGTTTTGCTGATTGAAGTTGTGAATGTTTTTTCAGCTCCAAATGTCTTGAGCGCAGATGTTGTCGAAACCAATTTCAAAACAGAAGCTGGAGCACGCACGACATCAGGTGCGTTAGAAAATAGAGTCTCATTGCTCATTGGATCTATCAAAATAATTCCAGCATGATTTAGGGCCGGGGCTGCCGAAAGGGAAATAAAGTTTGCAGGCAGCACCTCTCCATATGAGGGAGCCGTGAGTGAAAGTGAAAAAGTAAGGACACCAATAATGGCGACTGTTCTCTGACTTAGTTTCACCTTGTGATTATGCCGTTAATTTTCGGAAACGACCCTGAGAGATTGCTGCGCCGAATACAACGACAACCGCTCCAAATGGTTGATTCCAAGTTATGTGCTCGCCCTTGAAGAGCCAACCAACGAAAACTGCCACAAGCGGCGTTACATACGTGACCGTGCTAGCAATCGAACTTCCTGCAGATGCAATAATCGAAAAATTCCAGATATAGGCAAAACCCGTGCCAATTGCTCCCAGCGCAAGCATCGCAAGCATTGGGCCAGGCCGGTACTCATCTTTAGCGATTCCATCGAAAAGATAGAAGGGTAGGAGTGTTATTGCAGCCAGGGTAATTTGTGAGGCAGCCGCAGCCTCTGGTTTGAGACCAAGAGGAATGACATATTTTTTGGTGAAAGGAAAAGAAATTCCATAACAGGTAACCGCGCCAAGCAACGCAATGATTCCAACAATATTGTTGTGTCCCAGCCCGCGCCAAACTCCTAACACTGTTAGGACGCCTAGACCTCCTAACAAGAGGCCTGCTAGTTGAAAGTACTTTGGTTTTTCCTCACGAAAGGCAATAAATATAACAATCAACGTGGCTAGCGGAGTGGTCGCATTAATAATCCCCGCCAAAATCGAGGTTACACGGACTTCAGCAAACGCAAATAAAAAGCCAGGAACTACGTTCAAGGTGAGAGCAACTATCCACAGTTTTAGCCAAATGTGCCTGTCGCGGGGTAAAGAAATCTTTCTAAAACGAAGATAAATCTGCAACGTGATAGCACCAAGAGCACAACGAACAAAGGCAACACCGATTGGAGTTAGGAACTCTAAGCCCATTTTGATGAAAAGAAATGAACATCCCCATACGCTTCCAAGGGCGATGTAGGCAGGCAGCCAATTGCTATTCTGCTTTTTAGTATTCACTATCTCCCCAACTACAGTAATGCCATGACCGAAGCTGTGATCGGACCCGGAGAGTTCTACCCGGTTGTAGGCGTTGGACCACATTCTAAACCATGGCCTACTGATGAGCGCCTTGACCCTGCCTTGCTTGAAAGTGGCGACCGTAGAAATGTTCTAGATCATTACCGATATTGGAAAGTCGAAGCGATAGTCGCAGACTTAGATACAAAGCGCCACGAACTTCAGATTGCAATAGAAAATTGGCAGCATGATTTAAATATTGGTTCGATTGTGCGTACCGCGAATGCTTTCAATGTGAGCAAGGTACATATCGTCGGAAAGCGTGATTGGAATCGACGCGGAGCGATGGTTACCGACAAATATCTTCATGTACTTCATCATCCAACGGTCACAGATTTCAAGAATTGGTGCGATGAAAACCAAGTTCCGATTGTTGGAATTGATAATTTACCGATTTCGAAGGAACTTGAGACCAGCAAACTCCCAATGAAGTGCGTGCTTTTCTTCGGCCAAGAAGGCGCCGGCATGTCAGATGAAGCTGTCGATGTTTGTACCGAGGTTCTCGCTATTCGACAATATGGTTCTACTCGCTCGATGAACGCATCTGCAGCAGGTGCAATCGCCATGTATGCATGGGCAATGCAACACCTTAATAATTAGTCTTCTATTACCTCAGTGATGGAAGTTAAGCGGCGTTCGATTTCGTCAGCTTCGACCCCTCGGTTCAAAATGCGAAGTACACCTGCAATCTTCTTCTCGATATCGACAATAAATTCAAAGTCTTTCCATTCAGCTTCTGTCGCTATCTCTAATACGCGCTCTAGCGTCTCAAGACCTTCGGATGTTCTCCCGCACAGCACTTGAGCTTTTCCATATTCCAATAGTGAATAGGTTTCTCTGCGGTGGTCATGGGCAGTAATAAATACATCTAACGACTTTTGAGCTGCAGCGAGCGCAGATTCGCCATCACCAAGTTCGATATAGCAATGTGCAATCTTTTGATCGCATCGCGCGACGTTGATTACTTCTTTAATCCCTTTAAAAATGGCTCTTGCTTCTTGAAAAGCTGAAAGTGCTTCTTCATGTTCTCCAAGTTCACGGTGAGCGCATCCAATCAAATGTAGATCGTTCGCTGCTCCTGAATCATTGCCATCCACCAAATGTTCTTGTACGCAGTCTCGCATGCATTCAATTGTCTTTCGATACTCCTTCGAGCCAAACCACCATTCGCCAAGCGTGCATGCAAGTTCAATCGCGATTGGAGATTTCGATTCGCGCAATAGCTCCACAGCCTTACTCATCGCACTTGCTGCTTCTCCCATGCGTTTTAGCTGATTGAGGTTGTATCCAATTGCCGAATATGCCTGTGCTAATCCATCGGCAGCCGAGCCTGGTTCAAGTTCTGAATATATATCTCTCGCAGTCTCTGCAAGAGCGAGCGCTTCGTCGTATTGCCCACGAGCGTAAATGCGCGCGCTTAATTCGTAATAAGTGTTAGCCCTATCTAGACCGCTGGTCTCCGGAATTCTGTCCCACAGCATTTCCTCAGTAACAATATCTTCTGACTCCATATCGTCTTCGCCCATGGTGCCCTCCGATTCCCCTTAGCGCACACCCTAGCAACTACTCTTCTCTCATGACTCTTGATAGGCGTTCTTTCTTAAAATTTGGGACAGCACTGACCGCCGGAGCGCTCCTTGAGCCCCTTCTTTCACCACTCGCACAGGCTGTCTCCCCCGACATCACGCATGGCTCTCGCACGCAGAAGAAGATTGCTCTAACTTTTCACGGAGCGGGCTCGACCACCTTCGCAAATTCTTTACTCGATATCTTGAAGAGCACCTCGACGCCAGCTACAGTTTTTGCAATCGGGGCTTGGCTCAAAGCCAATCCGACAATGGCGACAAAGATTGTGGATGGCGGACATGACATCGGTAACCATACGATGAATCACTTTCAGATGAAGACTCTCAATGCAGCAAAAGTTAAGAGTGAGATCGCAGGATGCGCTGCCGAACTTAAGTCTTTAATTGGAAATCATGGCGCTTTTTTTAGACCATCCGGTACGCAATACTCGACAGCGCTCATTCGGCAAACTGCCCTCAAGTACGGATACTCTCGCTGTATCTCGTATGACGTTGATTCACACGATTATCAAGACCCGGGCAAAGCAGCTGTAATTAAAAATGTTATGGCAAACATAAAAGGCGGAAGTATCGTGAGTCTACATTTTGGGCACAAGAATACAGTTGAAGCTCTGCCCACTCTTCTATCTGAATTACACAGCGCTGGCTATACCCCAGTAACAATTACCCAATTAATAGGAAAGATTTAAGTGAAAAAGTTTCTTGCAGTTTTGGTGATATTTTCCTTCTTGGGATCTTCAGTCGCGAGCGCCGTAGCACCGCTTGCGGGAATGCCGCCAGTGCTTGATCCAAACGACATCTATTCTGCTGATCGACCAAATGCTTTTAGTGATGTCGTAAAGAATTTTCCAAAAATTGCCTACGTTCCGAACCACACCTCAAATACTTTGACTGAAATTGATATAAAGACAATGAAGGTGATTGCGACCTACCCGATGAAGAAAGGGCCCCAGCATGTAGTGCCTTCGTGGGACTTGAAGACTTTATGGGTTAATAACAATGAAGGAAATTATTTAACGCCTATAAATCCAGCCAATGGTAAGCCTGGTAAGCCTGTTTATGTGCACGATCCTTACAATCTCTACTTCACACCTAATGGCAAATATGCAATTGTCATGGCCGAAGCTGACAAGCAACTTGTATTTCGTGATCCACACACAATGGCAATTAAGAAAGTTGTTCCGGTTACTTGCAAGGGTTTAAATCACGCAGACTGGACAAAAGATGGAAACTATTTTGTAGCAACCTGCGAATTTACAGGACAGCTCCTTTGGGTGAACACTGCAAAAATGAAGGTAGAGAAGTACGTATCTATTCCTCGTACATATGCACATAAAAATACGCCGATGCCTCAGGATGTGAAAATTTCCCCAGATGGGTCAACTTTCTACGTTGCAGACATGATGTCCGATGGAGTTTGGACAATGCCGGCAAATAAATTCGGAACTTTTGGTTTTATCCATACAGGAATTGAAGCTCATGGGCTTTATGTAACTCGTGATTCCAAATACATGGTTATTTCAAATCGAGGAGAAGGTTCGATCTCATTGCTGCGTTTTAGTGATAACAAAATTGTCGCAAAAATAAAAATTCCCGGTGAGATCGG
>CAIUFY010000108.1 GCA_903898555.1 uncultured Actinomycetes bacterium | reverse complement strand
TCGCTTCCAGAAACTGATCCAGCAAAAACAGAAAGCCCGAATCCTCGGGCTTAAAGTTTAAATTTACGTCTTAAAGCCTAGAAATCATCTCCATGCTTTACTTGTGGTGATGGCGCACGCATTCTGCGCATTTGCGTTGAACGCAAGAAGCCGTACATTCCGATGCCCTTTGTTGGTTCGCCAGGGAAACGTGCTTCAACTTCCTTGCGAATCTTTCGGGTCATAAAGAATCCGGAAACAAATGTGTAAAGCATGACGCCGTACATCGAGAAGATTGCTGCAAGTTGTACGTAGCGATTTGGTATTACTGTTAAAACAAGTACTCCAAAAATTAATGGCATAAAGTACTCGCCGATTGTGCGACGTGAATCAATGTAATTTCGCACCCAGCGTTTTGCTGTGCCTCTATCTCGAGCCGGTAGTGCGCTCTCTTCTCCGCGCATGTAAGCAGCGCGAGCTTCAGCTCGGCGTTCGCGAGTTAAATTCTTCTCGCGTGCGCGCCCTTCCTTCGTCGTTGCTGGTGCGAGCGCATTAATCTTGCGCGCTGCTTCAGCCTCTTTACGCTTAGGTGTTGGACGATTTTTCTTGCTGTCGTTGTTTATCTCTTCGCTCATGTGGTTACGGTAGAGCCAGCATTCGCTCGAGCGCAACTCTTGCAAAATGGGCAGTTTTAACCTCAACGGATATTTGATTAACTATCCGGCCAGAAACAGCTGCCTCCAGCGCCCACACCAGATGGGGTAGGTCAATTCGGTTCATCGTGGAGCAGTAGCAAACAGTCTTGTCTAGGAAGTAGATCTCTTTGTCTTTGTGAATATTTGCAAGTCTTTGAACCAGATTGAGCTCGGTACCAATCGCCCACTTACTTCCTACTGGGGAGTTTTCTATTGTCTTAATAATTAGTTCAGTGCTGCCAACGACATCCGCTTGCGAGACGACTGGATGTTGGCACTCCGGGTGGACTAAAACCTGAACGCCCGGCACTCGGGCTCGGATCTCTGAAATATTTTCTGTCGTGAATCGGCCATGAACCGAACAGTGGCCACGCCACAACAAGACTTTTGCACCACGAATTTGGTCATCTGTCAGACCACCATTTGGCTTCCATGGATTCCAAATCTGACATTCCTCGAGAGAGATTCCAAGTTTGAGGACGGCAGTGTTGCGACCTAGATGTTGATCAGGAAGAAAGAGAATTTTGTCAGCAGACTCAAATGCCCATGACATCGCACGTTCAGCATTGGAAGAGGTGCAGACACTTCCACCGTGTTCGCCGGTGAAAGATTTGATTGCTGCAGTGGAATTCATATATGTAATGGGAATCGTTCGTGAAGAAACCCCCAGACGCTCTAAGACTTTCCAGCAATCTTCTACCGCCGTCAAAGTAGCCATATCGGCCATCGAACAACCAGCTGCCAAATCAGGAAGAATTACTTTTTGCGAAGGCGTTGTTAGGACATCTGCCGATTCAGCCATGAAATGAACTCCACAGAAGAAAACTAATTCGGCCTCGGGATTCGAAGCAGCAGCCTGCGCCAGTTTGAAGCTATCGCCAGTAATGTCGGCAAATTGGATAACTTCATCGCGTTGATAGTGATGACCTAAAATCATCGCTCGAGAACCCAGGGAATTCTTTGCGGCCACAGCGCGTTCTAGAAGTGAAGGATCACTTGGGGTTGGAAGAGCTCCATCGCACGAGACGCCACGCTCGCTGGAAAGGTCAGAATTCTGGCCGAGCAGGAGCAAGTCGGTGAGTGCCATGGCTCTAGACTAATCCAGAGTAATCTTTTTACAGTATTCTGCTGTTTAGGATTTTTCGACCGGCCCGATCAGGAACATAAGGAGAGTTATGAGCACCACAGAAGTGAACATCACAAGTACCGCTACAGGCATTCTTTTGACTGACACCGCTGCCGTGAAAGTTGCAGCTCTCTTGGCTCAGGAAGGCCGCGATGATTTGAGTCTTCGCGTTGCCGTTCAGCCAGGTGGATGTTCTGGTCTGCGCTACCAACTTTACTTCGACGATCGCGCGCTGGAAGGCGATACCGTGACCGAGTTTGGTTCCGTCAAGGTAGTAACCGACAAGATGAGCACACCATATTTGATGGGCGCTTCTGTCGATTTCGTGGACACCATCGAAAAACAGGGTTTCACAATTGATAATCCAAATGCGCAAGGTTCATGCGCGTGTGGCGATTCATTTAACTAATCCGACTTTTTTCGCTCAACTGTAAGTAGCCTGACTCCATGCGTATTGGTGTGGCAGGTTCTGTTGGTAACGATCATTTGATGACCTTTGAAGGTCGCTTCAAAGATTCCCTCGTAGACGGTGCGCTTACTTCGGTTTCACTTTCATTTCTCGTGGATTCTCTTGAAATTCGACGAGGGGGATGCGCGGCGAATATCTCATTTGGAATGGGCGCACTTGGCCTTTCACCAATATTGATTGCTGCGGTTGGAAAAGATTGGCCAGATTATGACGCGTGGCTTAAACGTCACGGTGTTGATACATCTCAAGTAAAGGTTTCCGAAACTCTATATACGGCTACATTTATGGTTACAACGGACCTTGAACACAATCAAATTGCTTCATTTTTTCCTGGAGCCATGAGTGAAGCGCGCGAAATTGAGTTAGCTCCAATTATTGAAAAAGTTGGAAATCTCGATTTGCTCATTATTTCTCCCGATGATCCGCAAGCGATGGTGCGTTATTCGCAAACCGCTCGTCAATTTGGAATTCCTTTCGCAGCAGATCCTTCACAGCAACTTGCTCGCATGGATGGTCCTGAAATTAAGTTGCTTATACAAGGGGCGAAGTACTTGTTTCTTAATGAATATGAACTTGCCCTGACTTTGCAAAAGACGGGCTGGAGTGATGCTGAATTATTTAGCCAGGTAGAAATTCGTATCACAACCCTGGGGGCTCAGGGAGCCCGCGTTGAAGAACATGGCAAAGAGACAATTCACGTAGGAGTTCCTCAGGAAAGATCAAAGATTGACCCAACAGGTGTAGGCGATAACTTCAGGTCTGGGTTCTTAGCCGGACTTTCGTGGGGGTTGTCGCATGAACGTTGCGCTCAAATTGGATCTTTATTGGCAACATACTGCTTAGAAAATAAAGGAACGCAGGAGTATCGGTTTGATAAGAACGAGTTCCTTGAAAGATTTAGCGAAGCATATGGAGATTTTGCAACATCGGAAATCGATCCGCATCTGCATCCAAGATTAATAGGCTAGTTAATATTTCGTTGCTTTCTTACGAGCTCTTCTAGGTTTAGAAGAAGTTTCGCGACATCCTCGTGAGTCGTTTGTGGATGTAAAGTGATTCGCATATTTCCGGTGACAGGCAACCCCATTGCTGCAAGAACATGGCTGGGTTGCATATTTCCGCTCATGCAAGCCGAACCAGCGTCGACATAAATTTGACGTGCATTTAAATCGTTAATGAGTCGCTCTGAATCAACACCTGAAATTATTACCGACAATAGAGATGCTGAACTTTCGTCCTCTAAGCCAACAATTAGAACATCGCCTATGTTCTTTTGAAGAAAGCTAATTATTTCGTTCTTAAACTCTCGTGTTTGCGTATGCGCACTTAGAAGATCCTTTGTGAAATTCTCGAGTGCAATTGCACTTGCAAGGGCAAGAGGGATTGAAAAGGATTGCGGCACCTTTGTTGAATCAATGTGGGGAAGAGGATTTCTCCAGTTAACTTCGTTCTTAATTGCCAAAACACCAAGCCCTGCCGGCCCTTGCCATGAACGTGATTGCCAGAACGATGCAGACCAGTTGCTCGGCAGATGTGAATGAACGCCGTATGCCGTGTTGTCTACAAAAACCGCCCCAAGGAAATTCTCGGGCTTTTCCTTATGAATTCCAGTCTCTGGGTTTATGGACTGGTAGACAAGAACGTCAGAAGGGGAGCCATTTTGATTTTCGTACTCGGCGGCGGCTAGATGACTTGAGGTGCGTTGGTGAACTATGGCGTGGACCGGGGCTCTGTCCGTTCCTGAGAAAAAGAGGCAAGAAGCCGGCGTTAACAAGCCATTGATACCCAAATGGAAACCCAGCGGCGGCTCTCCGAGGAAGTAAATCTCATCAGCTCGGACGCCCAATGCGGCTGCGAAGCTCGCCTTTGCCTCGTGCAGAAGTAGAGCGGTCTGGCGGGAGGGCTCGTGGATTTTTGCAGGGTCAGCCCAGCCTCTGGCGAAAACCTCTGTCAGCAGCTGGGCTGCCTTCGGGTGGAGAGGGGCCTCGGTTTGAAAGGAGCTTGTGATGGGAACCACGCTCACTACGGTACCCCGGAAAGTGGCGGTGGGCGAATACTGGGGAGCCTGGCAAGTATCCTTTGCCAATGCGAAAAGCCTTTAAAACCACGCTCGCCCTAGGCTCACTCTCAGTGGCAATGATTGCTGCACAGAGTTCTGCTTTTGCCTCCGGAGGGTATTCACCAGACGCCTCATCGGTAAACCAGAGTACACATTCATTGTGGATCGGTGCATGGATAACTGCAGGAGTAGTCGGCGTGATTACGGCAATCCTAATTCTGTGGCCAGTCTTTTTTCACCGCAAGAAGAATGAGGAGTTTCCTCGCCAGTCTCAATACAACGTACCTGTTGAAGTTGCATATACGGTAATTCCATTCATCATTGTTGCTGTTCTATTTTTCTACACAGCAAAAGCTGAAACAAAAATTACTCACATTGATAAATCACCAGCGATGCATAACATTCATGTGAATGCTATTCAGTGGTCGTGGCAGTTCACTTACGATGATGCAGCGAGCAAGCCAACAGTCACTGGAACTCCTGATCAAACCCCAGTTCTTGTCTTGCCCCAAGGCGAAAAGGTTCGTTTCACACTTACATCAAATGACGTTGTTCACGGATTCTGGATTCCAGAGTTCATGATTCAGATGCAAACTTTGCCGGGCGTGGAAAATCACCTTGAATTCACAGCGAATAAAATCGGTGAATTTCCTGGTCGATGCAACATTCTGTGCGGTCGCGCGCATTCACAAATGCTTTTCAAGGTGAAAGTAGTTTCGCCTTCTGATTACAAGACTTACATCAACTCAGTGAAGGTGGCATAAAGATGACAACGTTTGCAGAGCCAACAGCATCATCTACGTTTCCAAATTACTCTTCAGGCGGAACTCGCAAGGAGAGCAAGGGTCGCCTCTTTGTTAAATGGGTAACGTCGACTGATCACAAGACAATCGGTTACATGTACCTCATTACATCTTTTACTTGGTTTATTATTGGTGGAATTCTTGCCCTTGCTCTTCGAAGCGAGCTAACGGCACCTGGTCTCCAATTCTTCAGCATGGAGCAGTACAACCAAATTTTCACAATGCACGGAACAATCATGTTGCTGATGTTCGCAACGCCACTTTTCGTGGGCTTTGCAAACGTCATCATGCCTCTTCAAATTGGAGCGGCTGACGTTTCTTTCCCTCGACTAAATATGTTCTCGTACTGGATGTATCTCTTCGGCGGTTTAATGGCATTCGCTGGTTTCTTGAGTCCTGGCGGTGCTGCCTCCTTCGGATGGACTGCGTACGCGCCACTTGCAAACTCCACATATTCACCTGGAATTGGTGGAGATCTTTGGATCATTGGTTTGGCTATGGGTGGTATCGGAACAATTCTTTCGGGCGTTAATTTCATAACAACAATCTTCACAATGCGCGCCCCAGGAATGACCATGTTCCGCATGTCTATCTTCACTTGGAACGTATTGCTTACTTCGATTCTTGTCTTGCTTGCTTTCCCTCCATTAGCAGCTGCATTCCTAGGATTGGAATCTGACCGACTCTTCGGGTCTCATCTCTTTGATCCTGCAAATGGTGGAGCCATGCTTTGGCAACATCTGTTTTGGTTCTTTGGACACCCAGAGGTTTACATTTTGGCGTTGCCATTCTTTGGTATCGCAACTGAAATTCTGCCCGTCTTCTCTCGTAAGCCAGTCTTTGGTTACAAGGGATTGATTGCCGCAACAATTGCAATTTCAGCGCTCTCTGTCTCTGTTTGGGCTCACCATATGTTTGCAAGTGGACAGGTGCTGCTTCCATTCTTCTCATTCATGACATTTTTAATTGGTGTCCCAACTGGCGTGAAGTTCTTCAACTGGATTGGCAC
>CAIUFY010000107.1 GCA_903898555.1 uncultured Actinomycetes bacterium | reverse complement strand
GTAATTCTGATGTGAGAAGCCTACCTCACGAGCTGAAAGCCACGGCAATCAGCTGGTCGCAAAGATTGCAGCGAATTAAAGGGATGCAGCCAAAATCGGCAGGATTTTTCGCATAGCCTGCCCGCGATGACTAATCCGATCCTTCTCTTCCGCGCTTAACTCGGCGGAGGTTTGGGCAAAGCCGGCGGGAACGAATATTGGGTCATATCCAAATCCATGCTCCCCGCGCGGAGTGTCAATAATGGTTCCGGGCATTTCCCCTGACTCATAATGAACTTCTCCAGCACGCTTGTGACCCTTCGGGAAAGAGAGCGCAACAACGCACCGAAATTGAGCCGAACGATCAACTGGTCCATTAACTTCTAGCTCTTGAATCTGCTGCAAAACTTTTGCATTGTTTGCCTTGTCATTTCCATGTCCGCCAGACCACCGCGCTGAATAAACGCCAGGGTCACCATTGAGCGCATCGATAAATATTCCACTGTCATCAGCCAAGCATGGTTTTCCTGTTGCATCTGAAATTTCCACCGCTTTTAGGCGCGAATTCTCTTGAAGCGTAGTACCGGTCTCTTCAACATCAGGAAGCTCTGGAAAATCCAAAAGACTTAAGACTTCTACATCAATCGAACTTTCAGCGAGCATTCGCTTAAATTCCAAGATTTTTCCAGCATTTCGAGAGGCGAGGATTAGCTGACGCATAACTATTGCGACCGACTACAGCAATGCGGCTTTTTGAAGAGCAGCTAACTCTGCGCAACCAGCAGTCCCAAGATCAAGAAGTTGGTTCAAAAGTGCCCGATCAAAGGGAACACCTTCTGCAGTGCCTTGCACTTCGACAAAGCTTCCCTCACCAGTACAGACAATATTCATATCCGTGTCGGCTGTTACATCTTCTTCATAACAAAGATCCAGCATTGGTACGCCACCGATTATGCCAACTGAAACAGCAGCAACAGATTGACGAAGTGGTTGGCGGTCAGCCAAGACGTGGCCTTTGGATTTTGCCCAGGTGATTGCATCAGCAAGAGCTACATAGGCTCCTGTAATTGCGGCCGTTCGCGTGCCGCCATCTGCCTGTAAAACATCACAGTCAATAACGATTGTGTTCTCGCCCAGCGCGTGTGTATCAACAACGGCGCGAAGTGACCTGCCAACAAGTCGTGAAATTTCTTGAGTACGTCCGCCTAATTTCCCCTTTACGCTCTCACGGTCAGAACGTGTGTGCGTCGCACGCGGCAACATCGCATATTCAGATGTGACCCAACCTTTGCCAGTTCCTGCAATCCAACGAGGAACGCCTGGCGTAAATGATGCAACACAAAGTACTCGTGTGTTTCCAAACTCAACGAGAACTGAACCCTCGGCGTTGTTCAACCAGTTACGTGTGAATTTGATTGGTCGAAGTTGATTCGCCTGACGTCCATCGATGCGTGCGCTCATTCTTTCTCTTTCTCTCGATATTTCATTAATACATTCTTGAAGATATAAATGGCAAAACTAAATTTTATTTTCAACCTTTACAACTTCAGGTCCGAGAAATCTACGGGCCAAAGTTGCAAATGAGTCGCTATCCCCCGTTGAAACAAATTTATAAGTAGGGGCACCATCTGATGTTGCGCGAAGTAAGTTGTGTTCTACAAGTGTCCGATAAAGGTCTTTGGCAGTTTCATCTGCGCTGGAAACCAAAGTCACATCATTTCCCATTACATAAGAAATTACTCCTGTGAGAAGCGGGTAATGAGTGCACCCAAGAACAAGAGTGTCGATGCCATCTTCAACAAGCGGACGTAAATATCCATTTGCAATCTTTGTGATCTCTTCACCCGAAGTCTCGCCGCGTTCAACAAACTCAACAAATTGCGGGCAGGCGATAGAAGTGATTTCGAGTTGAGGGGCTGCTGCAAAGGCGTCGAGATAGGCGCCGGAATCAATTGTGGCTTGTGTGCCAATGACCCCAACTTTGCCCGTTCTTGTAGCAGAAACAGCTCGTCGGGCAGCAGGTTGAATAACTTCGATAAGTGGCACGTCATATCGTTCGCGAGCATCTCGAAGCGTTGCGGCGCTTGCGCTATTGCATGCAATGACAATCGCTTTAACTCCGGCGGCTACAAGCTGATCCATGATCTCTAAAGCAAAAGAGCGAACTTCTGCCAACGGCCGTGGGCCATAGGGTCCTCTAGCCGTATCTCCAACATAAAGAATTGATTCGTGTGGGAGCTGATCGATAATCGCTCGCGCTACAGTCAAGCCGCCAACACCGGAATCAAAGATTCCTATCGGGGCACTTGAACTCATACTTCAATCTTACTGGGTCAGTAACTCGAGAAGGCTCTCCTGTAACCAGCCAAGCCAGAAATAGACCGCATAAATACCTTTTTGAGGATCTTCATCGGGCATGTTTTCAAAAATTTCAAAACTTTCTCCATGAATTTCCAGCCGCACCGAGAGTGCCAACCTCAAGTCATTTATAACCTTGAGCCACATCTGTGCATCCAGATTAGGAATAACACCAGACTCATCATTGTCTACAAGAACTGTTAACTCCTCTCGAACTGTTCGAAGGGATCCTTGCTTATTCCGGCGAAGAGCGGGTTCGGTATATCGGCGAAAATCATCGGCAGCCTCGGGATCTGCGTAAGCATTAGGAAGCAACCGTTTTAAGACTGGGTCTTCAGGCGCAACTACTTCTTGTTGCATCGCCATCAATTGTGCAAAAGGGTCGCTTTCATCGTAGTGGTGTTGGAAATCTCCCTCACCAAGAAGTTCTAATAATTGTTCAACTAAATTAATCAAAACGTGCGCTTCGTCAATGGAAAGTGAGAGTGAGTACGTTTCATCAATTCGTGAAAATTCTGACACTAGATTTTGTCATCTCTTTGAAGAGTCGCCCATAAACCGTGTTCGTGCAGTGCCTGGACGTGATGTTCCATCTCTTCACGAGACCCAGTTGCAACAACTGCCTTGCCCTCAATATGCACTTGCATCATCTTGTCGTGAGCTTTTTCTTTTGTAAATCCAAAAAGTTTAATCAAAACAAATGTCACATAAGACATGAGATTTACTGGGTCATCCCAGACGATGCAGACCCAAGGTCGTTCAAGGAGTTGTTCAATACTGATGTCGCTATCAGTTAACGTATCGCCCACATTTCACCTCTCATCGAACTACCACTGTAGCAAATCCACTCGTTGATGCTAGGAATTGAGTATCCGCTGGTGCACTCAACGCAAAACGATAAATTCCAGCAAGCCCTTCCTTCACGCTAATCACAAAATTCCCGCTCGCATCGACGGAAACTGTTTGTGAATTTTTTGATCCATCATCCAAAGTTAATTTGAGATTCTGAGCATTTGTTGGAACTGGTAAGACTTTTCCAGATAGCTGGAATGAAACTCCCCGTTTCACGGATGTTGGCGCCGCAAGCCAGGTGATCTTTCGAGCAGTTTGAAGTGTTAATGCAGAGGTTCTGCCTTCAACGCGATCCCATGTCCCATCTGAAATCATCCTTGCTTGAGTATTTTCGGCAATGACAATTGGCGCACTCAGAAGACCTGAGGCATCTGTGACACCCGAAAATATCGAGGTCCAATCCGTGGAGGATGTCTTAACTTCAAGGCGAACGGGTAAGCCTGATAGAGGCCGCTTATCTGGAAGCGTAAATGTTCCAGTGATATTTGTGAGCCCGCCATAGACAGTCGCTCTTGAATCTGAATTTAGGTTCGCTAGAACCACATCAGGAGCAATTGATTTAGCCACTGTGCGAATTGCCTCTGTTGCCGAAGGATCTTCCATTCCAAGTGTCCATTGACTTAATCCACCGAGGCGATACTTCGCAACAAGATTTGCGCGCAAGGCAAAGCCCTGAGCGTCTTGATACCAAACAACGCGAGTTGCAGTGCATTGCGTGAGTTGGCCATCGCTCGTAGTTCCGTTGTACACCTTTTGATATGTGAAAGTTGTTTCACCATATTTTGCTTGGTATTGAGGAGTTGCCGCATATGTTGATGCAAGTGATGGAGCATCTCTCATAACAACCGTGCCTGCAGCTGCGCTGGTTTTTACGGTTCCAAGGTAATTGATGGGCAACGATGGACAAACTCCTTGCACCGCAGTTACCCAATCTCGACCATATCCAGGCAAGCCAACATAAACTTTCGAAGCTGGCACTACTGAGATTGCGTACTGAACTGTTTGTTCAACCCAAGTTATAGGTCCGATTGGTCCGGGAGTTGATGTTGAGTAGTCGTATGTCATGATGCGAAGTCGATCTATTACTGTTCCCAAGTCAGCCCACGAATAAACCCAATAACCTTTCTTACCAGTTGCTGGATCAAAGAGAGGCGGGGTCGTGAGTGAAAGTATTTTTCCTTGAGCATGAAGAGAAGTTGCAAGTAACTTCATAAAAGCGATGAATCTAACTTGTGTGGTTGCCCATGATGAAGTCCCATCGACGTAAGCAAAATTCTCGAAGTCCAAATCAATACCATCGTAATTATTTGTCGTTACAAAATCTGTAATGGTTTTCACGAGAGCATCGCGCTTCGTACTGTCGGCCATCAAATTAGATAAAACCATCGTTTGCGTTTTGCCAGTTTTTGGATCATTGGAAGCGGTGGAGTCAGTGATCGTGGGGATAATCTGATATCCCGCAAGACGTAATTTGTTTAATGTATCGCCAATGGCGTTACTTGGGTTGGCTGGTGTGTAGAGGTCAGAAATTTTTGTTGCACTATCCAACGCATACCAAAATGGCATCACCTCTTTAATAAGGTCTGCGTTAGCGAGCGCACTATCCAGTCCGCCGTTCTGTTTTCCGGCTGATGGATAGGTCCTGTAATAAGGAATCCACCCAGTCAAAATTTTGCGAGGCGGGTTATCTGCTTGAGCTAGCGGTACGGCGATAGAAAGGCCTACTCCGCTTGTGAGAGCGATGACTAATACAAAAGAGGTGAAGGATGAAACTTTCCCGAGCCAAAAGCGCATCGAGCTAGCTTCATTGATCCTTTTTCTTGAGCCCCGCATGAATTTCCTTGCATGTTGGACATATTGGGAATTTCTCGGGATCTCGATTTGGGATCCATTTTTTCCCACAGAGAGCTTTGACAGCCTTGCCCGTAACCGCTGATTCCAGAATTTTCTCTTTGAGGACGTAATGCGAGAAGCGTTCATGGTCGCCATCCTCCTGGGTGAGCTCCTCTTCTCGCTCAAGAACGTCTGTGCGAATACGTGAAAGGAATCCCATAACGCAATCTTATCTGCCCAATAGATTAAACTGCGGCAATGAAGGACTTGTTACGAACAGCCGACTTGAGTCGAGCCGATGTTGATCTCTTGCTCGATACTGCGGCAGATTTCGCCAAAAGCCCATTTCGCTCTACAGAGACTCTCGCCAATCGCACAGTTGCGATCTATATGACAAAGCCCTCGACCCGTACGCGTCTGGCCTCAGAAACGGCCGTTGCCCATCTTGGCGGTACTCCGATGTTTCTACGTGGTGATGACTTACAAATTGGCCGAGGTGAAACGATTGCAGACACTGCCAGAGTTATTAGTGGATTCGCCTCTGCTCTTATCGTTCGAACATTTAAACAATCAGATGTGGACGAGCTTGGGAGATGGGCATCAATTCCAGTTCTTAATGGATTGACCGATGATGATCATCCCACTCAACTTCTTGCAGATTGGGTAACCATTCGCGAAGTTTTTGGAAACGATATTGCTGGTCGTAAATTTACTTATGTTGGTGATGGAAACAATATGGCTCATGCATGGTTAACAATGGGCGCAATTCTTGGCGCGCATGTTGTTGCAGCGACGCCTTCAGGTAAGTGGGCCCCAGATGCAAACGCCGTTGCGCAAGCCAAAGAAATTGCCGCCAAAACTGGTGGAACTGTGGAAGTAACTAACGATCCAGAAGCAGGCGCTAAAGGCGCTTCGGTTATTTATACGGATGTGTGGATGTCGATGGGCGACCCAGAAAGTGAACGCCAGGAGAAATTGAAGGTCCTTTCACCATTTGCGGTCACCGAGCAACTTATGGCCCTCACTGCGAAAGATGGAATTTTCATGCATTGCCTTCCAGCCCACAGAGGGGAAGAGGTTGAAGCGAGCGTCATTGATGGCGAGCGTTCATACATCTGGCGCGAGGCTTTCCATCGCCGAACCACGATTCAAGCCTGTTTGTATCACCTGATGCGCGGGGACTTGCAAGGCCGTTAACCCAATCTGGGCTACCACTCAATCAAGTGTTAATTAATTCTCAGTAAATTAAAGCTGAATACTGCTCAAGGCCTTAGACAGTTGCCAAGTTGCCAAGTAGCGTTTGCGCGTGCGCATATCAGTTCCAAAGGAAACCCGCCCCGGCGAAAATCGCGTGGCCCTGGTTCCTGACATCATCTCCAAACTAACTCGAGCTGGTCTCGAAGTAGTCATTGAATCCGGTGCAGGTGTTTCTGCTCAATTTTCTGATGAGCAATTCACAAAAGCTGGTGCAACTGTAAAGAGTGGAAATGTCATTAGCGACAGCGATGTCGTGGCATCAATTCAACCTCTTACACCTGATCAAATGAAGTCTCTCAAAAAGGGCACCATTACGATCTCATTCCTCTCCCCTACAACTGCAGTTGATTCAATTGAAGCAGCAGCAAGTGCAGGAGCAACAGCGCTCTCACTCGAACTAGTTCCACGTATCTCGCGTGCACAGTCGATGGACGCGCTTACGTCTCAAGCACTTTGTGCAGGTTATCGAGCAACCCTAGCGGCGGCCGAACTTTCTCCTCGCTTCTTCCCACTCTTAATGACAGCTGCTGGAACAGTAACTCCTGCAAATGTTGTCATCCTTGGTGCAGGTGTAGCCGGGCTACAAGCAATCGCGACTGCAAAGCGACTCGGAGCCGTAGTTAGTGCTTACGATGTTCGCCCCGCTTCTGCCGATGAAGTGAAATCAATGGGTGCAAAGTTCATCACACTTGAACTTGAGGCACTTGAAGGTCAAGGCGGATATGCACGCGAAATGACTGAAGATCGTGCAGCCCAACAAAGAGCACTTCTTACACCTTATATATCTGCAGCGGATGTACTTATTACTACCGCAGCAGTTCCCGGCCGTCCGGCTCCTCGCTTGGTTACCGCAGACATGATTGCAACAATGCAACCTGGCTCTGTCGTTGTGGATCTTGCATCTGAAACTGGCGGAAACGTTGAAGGAACAATGCCTGGTGAAATTATCACTACAGCAAACGGAGTAAAGATGTGGGGCGGCAAAGATGTCCCTTCACAACTTCCATTCCACGCTTCGATGTTGTTCTCGCGTAACGTCGTCAACTTGTTGATGCTGATGGTGAAAACAACCGATGGGGTTGCAACTGTTATCCCAGATTTCGCAGATGAAATTATTGATGCGGCAACCGTTACACACGGCGGAGCTCGTCGTACGCCAGAAGGGAAGAAATAAACATGACCTCCATGGCAATTCTGACCATCTTCGCTCTCTCGATTTTCGTGGGATTTGAAGTAGTCTCCAAAGTGTCTACAACTCTTCACACGCCTCTCATGTCTGGCGCCAACGCAATTCACGGAATTATCCTCGTGGGTGCAATTATGGTTGCTGACGGAGCAACGAGCACGCTCGAGACTTCGTTGGCTATTGCAGCGGTTCTTCTTGCGACCATCAACATGGTTGGCGGATTCGTTGTAACAGATCGCATGCTTGAGATGTTCAAAGGCAAACCAAAGGCTCCGAAAGTTAGCAAAGATGCGGAGGCAGCAAAGTGAATAAGAATATTTACGAGCTCCTCGGTTTAGTTGTTGCTCTCTCCTTTATCCTTGCTCTTAAGGGACTTTCAGCTCCTAAGACTGCTCGTCGAGGTAACTTGATTGGCGCAGGCGGTGCGACTCTCGCAACTATCGTTGTTTTCTTCGCCCCTCTTGGCGTCGGCAAGTCACACCACAACACAATTTTGATTCTTGCTGCGATTGCTATCGGCGTGCTCGTTGGCGTCCCAGCCGCTCGCAAGATTCAGATGACACAAATGCCACAGCTTGTTGCACTCTTCAACGGTGTTGGTGGAGGCGCTGCAGCTCTCGTTGCAACCGCTGAATACCTAAACCTTGGAGCTGGAGCTTCAAAGGCTGAAGTAGTTGCAACTGTATTCACAGTTATTGTTGGTTGCACTTCCTTCTCAGGATCTGTCATCACCTTCCTTAAGTTGCAAGAATTGATGACAACTCGTCCTGTTGTATTCCCTGGTGGTCGCTTCGTTATTGCAGCGACACTTGCAGGAGTGCTTGGAACGGGTGGTTGGACAATCTCTTCAGGTGGAAACACTCCCCTCCTTGTAATGGGTGGATTAGCGCTTCTATTTGGTGTGCTCTTTGTTCTACCTGTTGGTGGAGCTGACGTTCCAATCGTTATCTCACTCTTGAACGCATTCACTGGTCTTACTGTTGCTGCAAGCGGTTATGTTTTGCAATCAACACTCTTGATCGTTGCAGGAACTCTCGTTGGTGCTTCTGGAACAATCTTGACTCGTAAGATGGCTGAAGCAATGGGCCGTTCGCTCTTTGGAACACTCTTTGGAGCTTTCACTGCCAAGCCACAAGAAGCAGCAGGAGCTGCTGAAACTCGTTCAGTGAAGTCAGGTTCCCCTGATGACGTTGCAATCTTGCTTAACTACGCTCAACGCGTTGTTATCGTTCCAGGATTTGGTCTTGCTGTAGCTCAAGCACAGCACACCGTTCGCGAACTTGCAGATATGTTGGCTGCCAAAGGTATCGACGTTGCATACGGAATTCACCCTGTTGCAGGTCGTATGCCTGGTCACATGAATGTACTTCTTGCAGAAGCTAACGTTCCTTACGAGCAGCTTGTTGAGATGGATGAAGTTAACCCAACATTCCCACAGACCGACGTGGTCTTGGTTGTTGGCGCTAACGACGTCGTAAACCCAGCTGCAAAGACAACACCTGGTTGCCCAATTTATGGAATGCCAATCTTGGATGTCTCTGAAGCCGGAAATGTGATCTTCTTGAAGCGTTCAATGCGCCCTGGTTTTGCAGGAATTGAGAATGAACTTCTCTACGATGCAAAGACCACGTTGCTATTCGGTGACGCAAAAGATTCACTTACAAAGGTTGTGAGCGCACTGAAAGCGTTATAGCACTCGTATCAAGAAGAAGTTATAAGAGCCCCTAGGAGAAATCTTGGGGGCTTTTCTATTTTTCAAAGGTGCTATAAGAACTCTGGGCGACCATACCCGCATTTTCGTAGAACTTGAGTGCACCAGATTTGTTTGCAATGTCAACATACAATTCTACGGCTTCAAAGCCTTTTGATGCACAATAACTAAACGCCCACTGCAGCAACAATTTGCCTAGGCCAGTTTTCTGGTGGCTATGTCTCACACCAATGGTGTGCACATATCCTTGATTAATATGTGCAATTTCGTCGTTAACTTCGACATAACCAACGTCTTCGCCGTTGAAGGAAAGGATGTGAACCCCGTGAGGATCATAACTTTCAGAATCAAAACGAAAATCTTTAAAATTTTGAAGCGTACGCGGAACAAACCCAAAATGATTTGCGAAAGCATCATGTTGAATTTCATGTACGACTTCCCAATCAAAATCACTACTCAAGGTTCGCATCGAAACTCCTGCAGGGAGCGTTGGATACTCTTCGGAAGGCTCTAATTTTTTCATTGCGTACGTGGTTTGAATTCTTGTAAATCCAAGCGCCTCCCAGGCTTGAACTTGTTGCACATCTAAGTTGTTTACATTCGGCTGAAGGTTGAAAGTTGGGTCAACTAATGAGGCTTTTTCAATGGTTTCGCTGACTGCCATGTTCATCCATTTCGAACCCGGGGTAACGGCGACCTGTGTCCAATATTTTTTACGTGATGGATCTTCCAATAATCCGATGAAAGCTTCTGGTACATCTGAATCTTTAGGGTATAGAAGCTGCGAGCGTCCTACTAAATCAGCTCGTCCAGTTACAAACATATCAAGTTCCTCAGAAGACATTCCTTCAAACTTCGGATCTACATGTTTTTCCCAAGAGTCAACAATTGCTGTAGCGATATTCAGAGTCTCAGCTGTTGCAGCTTCAAGGCGATAATTACTCACAACCAAAAGATAGCAGGAGCATTCGACCGTTACGAGATTGGGCTTGTAGATTGGGTCTTGAAGTTACGCCTCGGAGAGTGCCGTAGCAAGGGTCTCGGTGAAGACTTCTTGAGGTTGAGCTCCGCTGATTCCATACTTCATGTCGATGACAAAGAATGGAACGCCGTTAGCGCCGAGTTGGCGAGCAACATCCTGATCTTGAAGAACCAGATCGCGGTAGTTATCGCTGATAAGAACTGCGATGACGGATGCGTGGTCGAGACCAAGTTCGTCAGTAATGGCGAGAATATCTTCATGGGAAAATAGCGGTTTTGATTGCTCGAAATATGCGGAATACATCTTCTCTAACAACTCTTGCGCAGCGCCTGTTGATTCAGCCCACTTCAAAACGCGATGGGCGTCCATTGTGTTGCCGCTAAATGTATTTTCCAAGTCGTAACACAGACCTTCACCATCAGCGATGGAACAGACATTTGCCTGCATCGCAGAGACCTTTTCGACATCGATGTTGTACTTGTCGGCAAGAAGTTCCTTCGTTGGAATCACACCTTCAATGTCGGGTTGTAACTGGAAGGCTCGGTGGCGAACGTGGATAGCAACGTCAGGATTTTCTTCCTTCAGTTCGGCAATTCCTTTTTCAAGCCTGCGTTTACCTATGAAACACCAAGGACAAACGACGTCAGACCAAACATCAACAATCATTTCCCTACTAGTCATTTCCCTACTAGTCACTTCCGCTGTACTCATTTCTGAGCAGGCGTTCCGCGAACTAGTTGGTGTGGCCAGGCAATATCTACTCCTCATTGCGCTGCAGCCATCAATGGCCAACGTGGATTGCGAAGAAATTCGCGCGCCATCATGATTGCATCAGCCTTGCCTGAAGAAATAATTTCATCAGCTTGCTCTGGCTCTGTAATCATTCCAACTGCAGAAGTCGTTACGCCCGCCTCTCCTTTAATTGCTTCGGCAAAGTGAACTTGATATCCAGGTCCCGGAGTTATTTTGGCGTTATGAACGTTGCCGCCAGATGAAGTATCAATCAGATCTGCGCCAAGTTCTTTGAGGATTGGGGCAAGTTCAATCGATTCCTCAAGGGTCCAACCACCTTCAGTCCAGTCTGAAGCAGAGATGCGTACAAAGAGAGGTGCGCCGTTTGGCATTTCTTTTCGGACCGCGGCAACAACTTCACGCAGGAATCGAGTGCGATTTTCAAAAGAGCCACCGTATTCATCAGTGCGATGGTTAGAAAGTGGTGAATAGAACTGGTGAAGTAAGTATCCGTGGGCAGCGTGAATTTCAAGAACATCAAATCCCGCTTTAATTGCCCGGGAAGCTGCAGCCGCCCATTCATTTACAAGTACTTTAATTTCATCTTTCGTAAGTTCGCGTGGAACTGCGTATCCGTCGAATGCAAGTGCTGAAGGCGCAACGATTTCCCAGCCGCCTTCTTCCGGCGTTGCCATTAAGTGATCACTTTCGCCAGGTCTTGTTGTGCCGCCTTTGCGACCAGCGTGGGCAAGTTGGATTCCCATTTTCACGCCATAAGAATGAGCGAGATTAATAATTGGCGTGAACGCCGCAGCTTGTTCGTTCGTCCAAAGTCCGGGGCAACCGATTGAGATTCGACCTTCAGGAACTACACCCGTTGCTTCAACTATGACAAGCCCTGCCCCGCCGGTTACGAATGCGCCGAGATGTGCGTGGTGAAATTCTTGGATAACTCCATCATTACTGGAGTACATGCACATCGGAGAAACCCATGCACGGTTGTTGAAT
The DNA here is from genome assembly GCA_903898555.1 of uncultured Actinomycetes bacterium. GTDB lineage: Bacteria > Actinomycetota > Actinomycetes > Nanopelagicales > Nanopelagicaceae > PALSA-747. The sequence goes on along the minus strand of CAIUFY010000107.1, from coordinate 3,198 downwards.
GTTGTTTCGCGAATTGTGAGTGGATCAAAAAGATTTGGCATTTTTAACTTTCTTGTAAATCAGTTGGGGCTCCGTGGACATCTAGAATCTTACGGGCCTCAAGGTCATCTCTCTTCACATCTCCGCTGAGTTTGTCTGTGCGATTGAGTGGCTTGTGTGTTTGGTGTTCTGCTGGGACAGTCCCGAGAAGTCCTTTTTGGAAATCTTCGAATGCCTTAAGAACTTCCGCCTTTGTGTTCATAACAAATGGACCCATCCAGGCAACTTGTTCGCGGATTGGCTCGCCACCTAGAATCAAAATATCCATAGATGGGCTTCGTGATTCCTGAGTTTGATCTGCTCGAATTACAAGTAGATCTCCGTCAGGATTTCCGGTGGTCTGAAGGACAGCGAGCTGGCCATTGTTAATTGGTTGGCGCTCCTCGCCCACTGTTCCATGGCCGTTCAAAGTGTAAATAAGTGAGTTGTAATCACTTCGCCAAGGAAGTCTAAGTTCAGCTCCCGGTGCGATTGTTGCGTGAATCATTGTCATTGGAGTTTGGGTTGAACCTGGCCCTGCGTGATCTTCAAGTCCTTTTATCGAGCCGGCTATAACGCGCAGAAGAGCGCCGCCATCGTGTGATGCAAGCAAACCAACTTGGCTTGCACGAATATCTTGGTAAGCAGGTTTCGACCACTTCTTGGATGCAGGAAGGTTGACCCACAACTGGAACCCGTGGAATAAGCCGCCAGACATGACTAGATGTTCTGGTGGTGTTTCAATATGCAAAATTCCCGCACCGGCAGTCATCCATTGCGTATCGCCATTTGTGATTGTTCCGCCGCCGCCATGATTATCTTTATGATCAAATATTCCATCAATAATGTATGTAACTGTTTCGAAACCGCGATGGGGATGCCACGGAGTGCCTTTTGGTTCACCTGGTGCGTATTCAACTTCGCCCATTTGATCTAAGTGAATAAATGGATCAAGGTCCATGAGATCAACGCCCGCAAATGCGCGACGAACCGGAAAGCCCTCTCCTTCGAAACCTTTAGGTGCCGTTGTCACACTCTTAACCCGACGAGTTGGTAAAGGGGCGCCATTGCTGCCCGGCGCTGCCACAACGCGTGGAAGTACGGTGATGTCGCTAACGGTTACTGCTGGCACTTGAGGACTCCTCGTTTATGGAGAGTAATGTTTGTTGAATTTTCAACTACTCGAAGTATAGAACATTTCTATTACTGAGAACATTCCCAGAGTTTCAAAGAAAAGTGAGATTTATCCACATTCACGCTCAAAGAATCAAATTTTCAAACCCCTAATGTCAGTGCATCCCACAAAGATTTCACCCATGAACGCAAATGGTGACAATCCAAGTGAGAATCCAAGTGAGATTCCAAGTGAGATTCCAAGTGAGATTCCAAGTGAGATTCCAAGTGAGATTCGCCTAACCGAGTTGCTTGAAATCACTGCTGGCATAGGAGTACTTATTGAGCTTCACGAAATGAAGCGTGATCTCTCTTCGTTAAGTTCATCGGGTCGAATTGATTATTTAAGAGTGTTGCAACGCCAAGCTTCGTGGATAAATGCATGGGAGCAGGAAGCAATCATTGCTGTTGCAGGTCTTCAACCTTCCGCGCCTGATGACTTCTTTCAAGGACCAGATGACATGGAACGTGAGGATGTTGCCACAGCCCTCAGACTGGCACCCCAGACCGCGCAGAACCGGATTGATATTGCACGAACGCTAGTTGGACACCTGCCTCAAGTCTGTTCCGCCTTAGCAACGGGAGAAATTTCTGCGGCACATGCAACATCTATCGCACGCGAGGTATCTGAAATTGTCGATCAAAATTTACCGGCCTTCACCATTCGAAAAATTGAAGAGATTGCGATTGCTCACGCAGAATTTCATACGCCTTCGCAAGTAGGTAATAAGGTGAGGGCGACCATTGCCAAATTGGCGCCTGAGGAGTTTGAAGTAGAGGCGGAAAAAGCTCGCGAGGACCGACGAGTTGAAATTTACCCAAACAAATTTGGTATGGCTACCGTTGTGGCAATCCTCCCGGCGGCAGATGCACAAACAGTCATGCTCGCTATCGATAAACTGGCTCGTATTCGTTTCGACGAAAAAGACAGTGATCGAATCGAACAATTACGCGCGGATGCGTTAACCCAAATTGCTTCCTCATATCTTGCAACTTCAGAAGGCCAGGCTCTAAATCATCGCCGCCCTGTAACTGTGAACTTAACAATCGACCTCAATACCTTGCTTGGTCTTGATGAAAATCCTGGAATTTTGATGGGATATGGTGCGATTCCCGCCCAAGTTGCCCGTGAGTTAGCTGCAGATGGGAAGTGGAGAAGATTTGTAACAGACCCTCTTACTGGCAACCTTCTTGACTACGGACGTGACACTTATGAACCACCGCAGTCACTCGTTGATTTCTTAATGGCGCGAGATCGGATTTGCAGATTCCCCGGCTGTCGCCAACCGGCCCGACTTGCCGATATAGATCATGCCCAGCCGTGGGATGAAGGAGGAAAAACTTCTGCAGAGAATATGGGGCTACTTTGCAGGCGCCACCATCGAATGAAAACTGTGGGCGGATGGAATTTACAGAGCTTCGCAGATGGCTCCTGCACGTGGACCTCCCCTTCCGGCAAGATCTATAACGTCGAAGCGCGGGCCGTTAACGAAGTGGCCTAGCCGTAAACGAAGTGGCCTAGCCGTTAACGAAGTGGTCTAGCCGTTAACGAAGTGGTCTAGCCGTTAACGAAGTGGCCTAGCCGTTCACCGAGTGGTTCCGACATTAGACTCAACCAATGAAGAGTTTGGCTTACCTCGTTGCCTTTCTATTGGGGTGCGTAATTGTGGGTGGTCCGCTTGCTCTGGCTCTCACATACATCCGAACCTATCGACGCCGTTCCACAATTACAAAGTCTTTGATTGCAAGCCTTATTGCGGCTATCTCAATTCTTATAAGCCTCATTCTGATCATTAATTCGGGCGGGTTGGTTTCGAAATCGCTTGGATTCATCGGTTTAGCTACAGGTGCTCCTGCAATTGTTCGCAGTTTCCGCTCCGTTAGAGATGTTTACTAAAGCAAAGCTTGCGTCATTAGCTTGCGTCATTAGCTTGCGTCATTAGCTTGCGTCATTAGCTTGCGTCATTAGCTTGCGTCATTTGCTTGCGTCATTTGCTTGCGTCATTT
>CAIUFY010000106.1 GCA_903898555.1 uncultured Actinomycetes bacterium | reverse complement strand
TGGGTCTTTGAAATCTTCTTGGACTCTAGGCGGTCGCGTTCCAACATGTTCTTGAAGTCCATATTTCCGCCAACATTCAACTGATACGTACGATCTAGATGAACTCCACGATCTTGAAATAGGCGAGCCATAATTCTGTGAGTAATCGTTGCTCCAACTTGAGATTTAATATCATCGCCCACAATTGGTAAGCCTGCATCCTCAAATTTCTTCGCCCAAACTGGGTCTGAAGCAATAAAGACTGGCAACGCATTTACAAAGGCGCACCCAGCATCAATTGCGCATTGTGCGTAGAACTTAGCAGCTTGTTCAGAGCCAACAGGAAGATAGCAGATGAGAACATCTACCTTGTTTGCCTTAAGCGTCTCTACGATATTGACTGGTGCGGCATCTGATTCTTCAATTGTTTCCCGATAATATTTCCCGAGTCCGTCAAGCGTGTGGCCTCGTTGAACTATAACGCCGGTCTTTGCTACTTCACTAAATTTGATTGTGTTGTTTTCACTCGCCCACATTGCATCGACAAGGTCTAAGCCAACCTTTTTCGCATCCACATCAAAGGCAGCAACAAATTTAATATCGCTGATGTGATATCCGCCCAGAACTGGATGCATAAGGCCTGGAATCTTTGAATCTGCTTCGGCATCTTTGTAGTACGTAACGCCCTGGATGAGCGAATTTGCGCAGTTTCCAACGCCAATTATTGCTACGCGAATTTCATTATTTCCGTTGTTACTCAAGAAGATTTCCCTTCGATATTAATCATTTCCTCAAGCCAAGCAATCTCTCGCTCAACTGAGTCCAATGAATGGCGGCGCCATTCATGAAGATATTTATCGATGCCGTCGGGAAGTTGACCTGCATTAGCTGACATGGCAGAACGAATAAGAGAGGCCCGCTCGACAAGTTTGACAAGGCGGTTCTCCAAAATAGCAATCCGATTTCCCCGTGGGGTTGGGCCGAAAAATGCGAAACGCACCTCAAAATTTTCATCGTCCAAAGCTTCTGAACTTGAAGTATGAGTTATTTCGTCAAACCGCTTCTTTCCATCTGTTGTAACGGCATACACAATCCGGGATCTACGAGAGATTCCACCGGTGTCAGAGACAGACTCTTCAATGAGTCCAGCTTCCAGCATGCGGTGTAATTGCGGATACAGAACAGAGAATGAAAGAGCCCTAAATGGACCGTAGATTGCAATCATTCGCTTTCGAAGTTCGTAACCGTGGAGAGGGCCTTGTGTGAGTAAGCCAAGGAGAGCAAATTCCAAAGATTCTGCTCGCGAGCGCATCACACGTCCTTTCCATAAGTTACGAATGTATCGATTCGATATATCTAGTTGTATCTAACTGTATATATCGAATCGATGCAAATTCTACCTCGAAAATTCACCTGTGTCTCTGCTGTGAGCCTCCTCACTTTTCACTCCCTTTCCCTTTACCGTTTATCCCAGAACTTCCCTCACAACCCGTAAGAATCGACTGAAAGGCAGATGAATGAGCTTCTTCTCATGGAAAGAGAACACGACCGGCGGGGTAATTGCTCCGGATGAGCGCCTTAGCTGGCCTAGAACGATTGGAACAGGCCTGCAACATATCGCGGCTATGTTTGGTGCGACCTTCCTCGTTCCAATCCTCACCCACCTACCTCCGACCACAACAATCTTCTTCTCCGGTGTAGGCACAATCCTCTTTCTCATCATTACCCAGAACAAACTTCCAAGCTATTTGGGATCCTCCTTCGCATTCCTTGCACCAATTGCTGCCGCTGTAACAAAAGGCGGAATGGCAGCGGCCCTTGGAGGCGTTGTTGCAACTGGAGTGATTCTCGCCCTCGTTGGTTTTCTAGTAAAAGCGATTGGCATCGGATGGATTGAGAAAATGTTGCCTCCCGTTGTTACAGGTTCGATTGTCATGGTTATCGGATTGAATCTTGCTGGCGCAGCAAAGAACAACTTCGTCACAAAGCCACTTCTTGCAATCGTGACACTTCTTTCTATCGCCTTGGTTTCAGTTTTTGCAAAAGGATTCCTTGCGCGCATCTCAATCTTTGCCGGAATAGTCATTGGTTATGTCTTTGCAATGCTTGATGGTGATGTTAACTTTGATGGCGTACGAGCCGCTAAATGGGTAGCTCTTCCACACTTCACATCCCCAACTTTCAAGATGAGTGCAATCGTTCTATTCATCCCAGTTGTCTTGGTCTTGATTGCTGAAAACGTTGGCCACGTAAAGGCGGTCATGGCAATGACAGGCAAGAATTTGGATGATCAAATGGGTAACGCCCTTGTTGCTGATGGTGTTGCAACAACTCTTGCCGGCTTTGGTGGAGGTTCTGGAACAACCACTTATGCCGAGAACATTGGCGTAATGGCGGCAACAAAGGTCTATTCCACAGCTGCATATTGGGTAGCTGGCGTTGGCGCAATAGTCCTCTCGCTAAGTCCAAAGTTTGGAGCTGTTCTTAGTGCAACTCCTGCAGGAGTACTTGGTGGGGCTGGCGTAGCTCTCTACGGAATGATTGGCATATTGGGCGCTCGTATTTGGATTGAAAGTCGCGTCGATTTTAGCGATTCAACAAATCTCATTATCGCCGCATCCACAGTCATCATTGGAATTTCTGACTTCTCTTGGACAAAGGGAGATTTCACATTCAATGGCATTATCAATGCAACTCTAAATGCTGTGGTTGGATATGCGATTCTTAGAGCGATCGCAAACGCAAGAAAATAGCTCAGTAACTAGCTCAGTAAAGGACGGCGGGAAACTCCTGCCGTCCTTTATGCTTCTCCGATGACAATCGTTATTCCAAGCCACATCTGGGAGTACGTTGTTGCTACGACGTTAATTATTTTGGTGCCAGGACCAAGTGTTCTATTTACAATCGCTCGAGCCATCGCCTGGGGCCGGATGATTGCAGTTGCAACTGTTCTTGGTAATGGGCTTGGCGTATATCTCATTTCAATCGCAGTGGCTCTAGGTCTTGGTCCCATTTTGCAACACTCCTCGCCTGCTTATCACGCAGTTCAATGGTTCGGTGGCAGCTATTTAATGTATCTGGGCTATTCGGCAATAAAAGAGAGCGCAGCTCATGCGCAAGATATGCGTGAGGTCACCGAATCTAAACCTTCAATTGCAAAGACAATTCGACAAGGTTTCATAGTCGGGGTTCTAAACCCGAAGACCGTTGTCTTTTTTGCTGCCATCCTCCCCCAATTCACCGATCGGGAAAAAGGTCATCTCTCTTCTCAGCTCATCTTCCTCGGTACAGTTTTTGCCATAATCGCCTTTATCTCAGATAGCTTGTGGGGCATCCTGGCTGGCACATTCCGTGAATGGCTCTCCACGGACGTAAAACGTCTCATCCGCATGCGTGTCACAGGCGGGGTAATCATGATTTTGCTAGGACTTTTCACAATTCTCAATTCATTCCGCTAATTTGTCAGTCCAACCATGCACAATTACCCCTAATAGAAAATAGGGAAGCTGGTTTATAAATGGGTGAACGTAGATCAAATATCAGTCCAAGTGATTTAACTTTCTCGTGGGATGGATGTCACCGCTGTCTTTGGCTGTACTACAACCATCAAATTAAAGCGCCGATGTTTATGCCAACAGTGGCTGAATTGGCCGATTTACAAGAGAAGTATTTTATTGGTGCCAGCACATCGGATATGCATCCTGATATGCCAGCTGGAAAAGTTAGCGCACATGGCGGCTGGGTCCAATCAACTCCCATACAAGTTGACGGCATTGACTCACATCTTGCAATTCGAGGCAAATACGATTTGCTCCTGGAGTTTCCAGATGGAACTTATGGAATTGTCGATTGCAAAATGCAAGCTCGCGCCTCGGACAAATCTAGCTTTTATTCGCCGCAGCTAGAGGCTTATGCATTTGCTTTGGAAAATCCCGCAAAAGGTGAAGCAAAGAAAATTTCTTCTTTAGGAATTTACTCGTGGTCTCTTGATCGTGCATCTGGAAATCTCAACGTTGGTTTTGGTTATCGTGTGAATGTCGCCTGGTATCCAGTTGAGCGAAATCCGATGGCGCTACAAAAGCGCCTTGTTGAGTTTGTTGGGGTCGTCAATGGCTCTATGCCTGAGTCAAAGCAAAGTTGCGATCAATGCAGATATATTTCAGAGCGTGATTCAATCGTCCGGGAGAACTAAAGAAAACTAGATTTCTTCTCCACGAGCGATTCGATTCTTTGCTTCCGATGCATACATGTCAACGAATTCTTGACCTGAAAGTTGTTGAATCGTTTTCATAATCCGATCCGTTGCTTCGCGAAGAACTTGAACATTTGTTGAGTCGCCCTCAAAATACATTGGCTCCCCAAAGACCATTTCAACTCTTTGCAATTTTGGAACAACTTTGCCAGTTGGTTGAATCTCTGCCGTATTAAACATCGCCACGGGAACAACGGGTGCACCAGATTCAATTGCCATGCGGGCAATTCCTGTGCGTCCTTTGTAAAGACGTCCGTCAGGAGATCTTGTTCCCTCCGGATAAATGCCAATACACGCACCCTCTTTGAGAAGTTCAAGTCCGGTCAAAAGAGCGGCTTCGCTTCGGCGACCACCAGCTCGATCCACAGGCACTTGTCCAAGTGCTTTAAATGTGAGTTTCTTTAAGAGGCCCTTCACTCCAGGGGATGTGAAGTATTCGCTTTTTGCTAAAAATGTAACTTTGCGCGGTACAACAAGGGGCATGAAAATCGAATCGCTAAAGGAGAGATGATTCGAAGCGATGATGACGGGGCCAACCGTCGGAACTTGTCGCAGCCCGCTCACCTTCGGGCGGAAGCCCAACATAAGTATTGGACTGAGGAAGGACTTCAAAGTTGTATAAACCACGAGGTTAATTTACGGCTAATTTCGCGTGAGAGCACCATCGTGTGACACCATCTGAGCGTGGCATATCTCCCAAATTCTCTCGATATCCAGTTTTCGGGCGGAAAAACAGGAATCTTGGTGATTCATGGATTTACGGGGACGCCAGAGAGCGTCCGCCCCTGGGCTGAAGGTTTTCACGATGCCGGCCTCACTGTTCTCGTTCCAGCGCTGCCTGGCCATGGAACTACATGGGAAGAGCTCAACGATACGACGTGGAGTGATTGGTATGAGCGAGTTGAGGGCGCATTTCTCGAACTTAAGTCACGTTGTGACAGAGTCTTTGTTGCAGGATTTAGTGTGGGTGGAGCGCTTGCGCTTCGCTTAGCGCAAATTCGCGGAAGTGAAATGGAAGGCGTGCTACTTTGCAATGCATCCATCTTCGATGATCGAAAGTCACTTTGGCTACTCCCACTTGTTAAGCGATTGTTTCATTCATTTAAGAATGGAACCATGGATGTTAATAAACCAGTTCCG
>CAIUFY010000105.1 GCA_903898555.1 uncultured Actinomycetes bacterium | reverse complement strand
CCGATCTGGCGCACTCGACCGGGCTATGCGACGTCTCCGAGTTGCAGGCGAAAGTTTACAGCCTAAATCGACCACTACCTATCTGAGTTCAAGATAATAAAATCGGCTTGGTCGCGGGCAGCCTCAACGAGCTGAGCATTATTTTCGTCTGTACCGTGAGCCCAGTCGTAAGCGGCCTGGCGCTCCTTCCCAAAGAAGTGGTGGCGATCTACGAGTCTCTCGAGTCGCAGTTCATCATTAACGTCCACATACCAACTTTCTGTGAGCATCGATGCGACGCTCGCCCAACCGCCTTCTGAATGGAGAAGATAATTTCCTTCGGTTATCACTAATCGAGTATTCGCCGAAACCAGACCTTCAGCAGCAATCGATTCTTCAATTTCCCGATGAAAAATAGGAAAGTAAACATCATCTTTTGAATCTTTAACTCGTTTGAGAAGAGCAGCAAAGCCGAAAGAATCAAAAGTATCTGGTGCACCTTTGCGGTTGCTCCGACCGAGATTTGCGAGTTGTTGGTTGCTGAGGTGATACCCGTCCATAGGAATTAATGAAACATCAGATTTCGGCAAATTATCAATTAAAAAAGATGAAAGAGTTGATTTTCCGGCTCCGGGCTTTCCAACAATTCCAATGATGATTCGCTCATTAGAATTGTTGAGAAGTTCCCGGGTTCTTTCTAAAGCCTGCTGAAAAGTTAAAGTTGGTGAAGCCATAATTTTTTAAGCGTGAGCAGCGATGATCTTCGCTTCCATATACTCTCGTGCCGACTTTGCCATGGATTTATTATCAGTCCAAAGGTTGCGCCAAATTCCAAGCGTGCTCGAAAGATCAGGGCTTACAACAGCGGATGAGAATGACTCAAAAGTGATTGTTCCCTTGTAGCCAATCTTTGCGAGAGCGCCGAAGAAAGAATCAAAGTCAATGTTTCCTGTACCGAGGGGACCGCGATGTGATGCACCAATATGCACATATCCAAGCTGTGACCCGGCCGCTATGACAGGAGAGACAAGATCTTGTTCTTCAATGTTCATGTGATACACGTCGAGGTGTACAACAACATTCTTCTCCCCAATATTTTTAATCATGTCCAAAGCCTGCTGACCAGTGTTTATAAGGTTTGATTCGTATCGATTTACAGGTTCTAGGCCGACCGTGATGCCACGCTTTGAAGCTTCTTGCGCAAGGCGACGAAGCGCATTTGTCGCATTCTCAATTGCCTTTGGAGTAGTTGGCTTTGCATATTTTCCAAGGGCGCTAAAAACGACGCCACCAAGATAATCTCCGCCAAGCTTCTCGACAACAGTGAGCGCATCCATGAGGCGAGCTTCCCCGCGCTTGGCTATCTCAGAGTCTTCATTATTGATATCTGCATCAAATGAGAGTCCAAGGGAGCAAGCACCTTTTAATCCGAATTCCTTCAAAGTCTTGCTTGTGTGATCAACGTCGATTGATTTTGGATCCAGCGCAGGAATTTCAATCAGGCCATATCCTGCTTCCGCGCTGTTCTTAATTGCTTCTGTGGCTTGATCGTTTGTCCAACCACCAACCCAAACGAGTGCGTGAACTCCAAGAAGATTTGGGATATTAGCCATGATTTTTACTTCCTTCCGGCGCTTGCGCCAGTGATTAAGGCAACGAGCTCGTCGCCAGTTGTATCTTTTGCACGCATTCCCGCCATGACATTTCCTTGGCGCATGACCCAAATGTGGTCCGCTAAGCGCAAAACTTGATCGAAGTTGTGGCTAATTAAGAGAATCGCAAGCCCCTGGTCTTTCATTCTTTGAATTAAATCTTCAACCTTCGCCGTTTCCCTTACTCCTAAAGCAGCCGTAGGTTCATCCATAATCACAACACGAGAGCCCCAACCTGCCGCGCGACAAATTGCAACAGCTTGTCGTTGGCCTCCTGAAAGACCACGAACACGGTTCTTTATAGAGGGAATG
>CAIUFY010000104.1 GCA_903898555.1 uncultured Actinomycetes bacterium | reverse complement strand
TCCCGTTGAAGAGTGACAGTCGTAACCATTTGGATTTTTCTCCAAATAGCGCTGATGATATTCCTCGGCCTCCCAGTACTCATGGCCTTCTGTCTCCTGGATTTCGGTGCAAATTTTTCCCAAATCATTCTTACTTAATTCGGAATCATAAATATCCCGAGTATTTACAGCCTCAATCATTTGATCTGGCGTTGTGGTGTAAATAGCGCTTCGATATTGAGTTCCGATATCTCCGCCTTGTTTATTCAATGAGGTTGGATCGTGCATGGTCCAAAATTCTTGAAGAAGGCGATTGTAAGAAACCAGCGACGGATCAAAAATTACTTTCACCATCTCTGCATGTCCTGTTTTTCCAGTACATACTTCTTCATACGTTGGCTCAGATTTTGTACCACCCATATATCCAACGGAAGTTTGAATCACTCCAGTCATCTGCCAAAATCGACGCTCTGCACCCCAAAAACACCCCGTCGCAAAATAGGCGGTCTCCAACGAGGGCTCTGACTGCGCTGGCTTATCTGACGTAATTTCGCTCATGAGAGCAATCTTGCCACTTTCCTCTAGAGTTACTCACTGGCGTTTGATACGCCCTCGTAGCTCAGGGGATAGAGCACTGCCCTCCGGAGGCAGGTGCGCAGGTTCGATTCCTGCCGAGGGCACTCCCCCTCCAATTTCGCTAATTTTCCGAAATCTTCCAAAAATTGCGCCAAGTTGCGCCAAGTTGCCCCAAGTTGCCCCAAGTTGCCCCTGCCAATTGTGGTTGCTTTGAGTTTTGTTGAAACTAGAACTAAATCACACCTTTTTGGCGAGAAAGTGAGGAATCTTTTTCGTTTCGCTCTTGTTATGCCAACGAATAAACGGGAGAATACGGCGTGCGCTTCTTTCAGAAGTACGTGAAGCGCGTAATTCTGAAAGTGCACGAAACTTTTTGAAACCAGCTTTTCGTTCAATATTGCTAGATGCAGCGTTGCAGAAAGCGGCCCGAAAAGGCCCGAAAAGGCTAGAAAGGCCTGAAAAGGCAAACTAACAGTTATTTGGATTTTTACCCTGATAGTTCGATCCCCCGAACTGCAGCTTTTGATGTATTAAGGAGATGCCATGGATTGGCGACATGAATCGGCTTGCCGAGACGAGGATCCAGAGCTCTTCTTCCCTATCGGAAATACCGGCCCTGCAATCGCTCAGATTGAAGAAGCGAAAAAGGTTTGTAATCGCTGCATCGTTAAAGATGCCTGCCTAGCCTGGGCTATTGAATCAGGTCAGGATGCTGGCGTTTGGGGCGGCTTATCTGAGGATGAGCGTCGTGCCATGAAGCGTCGTGCAGCTCGAAACCGTGCACGCATGATGGAGCAGCAACAGCAGTTCTAACTTTTGGCTGGCATTTTAAGCCCTACAAGTTATTCGAGTTCTCCAAGAAGTTTGAATTGCCCATCGTTGGCAATCTGTCCTTGACGCGTGTACATCTCTAACTTCGCGCGTGTATCGGCAATATCAAGATTTCGCATCGTTAATTGACCAATGCGATCGGTTGGACCAAATGCGGCATCTTCGGTTCGTTCCATCGACAACTTATCAGGATGATAGGAAAGGGCTGGTCCAGTTGTATTCACAATGTTGTAATCATCTCCCCGACGTAAGCGAATTGTTACTTCGCCTGTGACGGCTGATGCCACCCAACGCTGTAAAGACTCTCGAAGCATGAGTGCTTGTGGATCAAACCAACGACCCTCGTAGAGCAAACGCCCCAAACGACGACCTTCTGCATGGTAATTAGCAATTGTGTCTTCGTTATGAATTGCCGAAATTAAACGCTCATATGCAATAAATAAAAGCGCCATTCCTGGGGCTTCATAAATTCCGCGTGACTTTGCTTCGATAATGCGGTTTTCAATTTGATCTGCCATTCCTAGGCCATGGCGACCACCAATTTTATTTGCCATATCCATTAGCTCTACAACGTCATCAAAAGATTTTCCGTTGATAGAAACAGGTCGTCCTTGAACAAATTCAATTTTGACATCTTCAGTAATGATTTCTACTGATGGATCCCAAAACTTAACTCCCATGATTGGCTGGACGATTTCAATTGAGGCATCTAGATTTTCTAAATCTTTTGCTTCATGAGTTGCGCCAAGAATATTTGCATCCGTCGAGTAAGCCTTTTCCACGCTATCGCGGTATGGCAATTTATTAGTGACAAGCCACTCTGACATTTCTTTACGTCCACCAAGTTCACGTACGAAATCGGCATCTAGCCAAGGCTTGTAGATTTTCAATTTTGGATTTGCAAGAAGGCCATAACGGTAAAAACGTTCGATGTCGTTGCCCTTATACGTTGAACCATCGCCCCAAATTGAAACGTCATCCTTAAGCATTGCTCGAACAAGAAGAGTTCCCGTGACAGCGCGACCAAGCGGTGTTGTGTTGAAATATTGCTTTCCACCGGAACGAATGTGAAATGCTCCGCACGCTATTGCGACTAAACCTTCTTCAACGAGAGGTTCGCGGCAATCTACGAGGCGCGCGCCTTCTGCTCCATATGCTTTTGCGCGATCTGGGACTGAAGCAATATCTGGCTCGTCATACTGACCAAGATCGGCGGTGTATGTGAATGGGATTGCGCCTTTTGCACGCATCCAAGCCACAGCCACTGAAGTATCGAGTCCGCCGGAGAAAGCTATTCCTACGCGTTCACCTACTGGAAGTGAGGCTAGAACCTTATTTCCTGAGTTGCCGCTAGATGCTGAAGTCATTGGGCAAGCCTAATGCGTTCGGGAAGTTGATATTCACAGGGAGTCCACAGCACAAAAGAGGGGTTGGCCATATGCCAAATTTCACTCCCCCTCTACCCTTCTCGTTATGAAAACTCCCAACCCAAGAAACTTTCGTTCATTTGGAAGCACAGCCATTGCAGTTGGCGCGTTGCTGATCTCTTCATTTGCGATGACAGCAGTTACCCATGCAGCCACATCAACTCCCACCGCAAAGCCCTCCCTCGGTGGCGCACGTCCAACGATTGCCGGTGGAGGTGAAGGTCAAGGCGATGAAAACTCTGCAGCAAATGTTGCCCGTCGCGCTGCAAT
>CAIUFY010000103.1 GCA_903898555.1 uncultured Actinomycetes bacterium | reverse complement strand
TTCACCTCTTCAACCTCCTTTGCCAATCCGGCAGCAACTATTGGGCGTGTATTCACTCAAGCCCCCTCTGGTATTGCTCCTGGGTCAATCTTGAGATTTATTGCCGCAGAATTTATTGGAGCAGGCATTGGATGGGGACTTCACATGGCAATTACGCAGGAAAAGGAAGTTGAGCCAGAAGAGGTAGCCGTAGACGATTTTGACGCCAATATCTGATGCCCTTCTCAGTGATTTTTACCTCGACTTCTTCCTCTCGGCGTTAGGTAAATGTAAGACTTCTAGGAGAGAATCAGCACCTCAACCTGATGATCGGAGAGTCTGATGGATATTCGAATTCTTACCCGGGACCTAACCCCTTTTGAACACCTCGTGGCAGAACATATGTGCGACGGGCTGTCGAATGCAGCAATTGCTCGAGAGACTGCGCACACTGAAAAAGTTATCGAAAATACAATTTCACGAATGGCTCGCGCGTTTGGAATCAAAGCTGATGGCGATACAAATTTCAGAGTATTGCTAGCTCTCGCATACCGTACTCAATTCGGTGATAAATCCTTTGATAAGTTGGGCATCGACTGCGGCCATATGGAAATTGGTCCTGATGGGAAGAGTTACTGCAACCGTCACATCGAATAAATTTACAAAGTTTTATCAACTGAATTATTTTCTCAATTAGCCCTGTGACTTGGCTCTAAGGGCTAGCACCCCCAGTTGTAGCCTCGGGGCTAGCACTCACCGAATACGTAACCTGTATGACTGCTGTGCAGTTAACTACGTCTGAAGCGAAATATCTCCAAATTTTGCTTCTACATATTTCGGAGAGAATAGAGACTTAAAACCATGAGCAGAAAAACGTTCGACAAAATCACAAGCATCTTAGGTTTGATGCTGGCAGTATTTCTATTTGTAGCAGGCGGCCTTGTTCAATGGGGTTACTCCTTTGCAAACCAATCTGTATCAGCTCAACTTTCAGCACAGAAAATTGATTTCCCAACTGTCACACATAATGCGAAAGAGTCAGCTGACGTAACTTCATTCTTTGCCAAGCACGGTGGAAAAGTTCTTACAACTGGTAAAGAAGCTCAGATGTACGCCGATCATTACCTCGGATATCACCTTTCATTGATGCCAACATACGCAGTTGCCTCTGCTAACGATATGGCCGCACAAGCAGCTCTACGAGCAACACCAAATGATCCAACTGCTCAAGCCGCTGCAACAGCAACGTCAAAGACACTCGATACCGTATTTAAGGGTACTTCCCTTCGCGGAATGCTTCTTAACGCCTATGCCTTCTGGCAATTAGGTCAGATTGCAATGTATTCAGCAGTAGCAGCATTTGCAGGCGGATTGCTATTCCTAATACTTGCTCTCTTGGGATTCGCCCATTTGCGTAAAGTAGACGCAGAGGAGGCGATTTAAGCCTCATCTCTCCGTGAGGGAAAGGCCCCCGATTTATCGGGGGCCTTTTAATTTGTCCAAAGTTTTACGCTAAATTTCCCACATGTCCCAAGAGAACCCAAACGTGCTTCGGGTAGTTGCCAAGCTCAAGGAACTTAAGATTGGTGGCGAAGTTACCCACCTTGCCTCGTCAGCTCGTAGTGCACAGGAAGCCGCTGATGCGCTTGGAATTCTTGTCGGGCAAGTTGCATCATCTATTGTTTTTAAATTACCGGATGGTTCTCCCCTATTGGTAATCACAAGCGGAAGACATCGCGTTGACACCGAACTTGTAGCTAAATCTCTTGGAGTGGAAAAGCTTCACCGCGCAGATGCGGACTATGTAAAAGAGTCATCGGGTTTCAGCATCGGCGGGGTTTCACCTATTGGCTGGATCAATCCCGCAACAATTCTTATAGATGAAGCCTTGAACGATTACGAAGTTGTTTGGGCAGCTGCAGGACATCCTCATACGGTTTTTCCAACTACTTTTGCGCAGTTGTTAAGTGCGACAAATGCCCGAGCATTGCAAGTTGGTTCGTGATGGCCCGCCTTTGGACAAGAAGCTACGGATCTGGCGTCCCACTTGTACTTATTCACGGAATGGGTTCTGCCTCTACTGCATGGAAACTCATCACTCCTGAACTAGCCAAGCACTTTCGTGTAATTCACATAGATCTTCCAGGGCACGGCAATAGCGTTCTTGAGAAAAATACCGAGATGGACCCACACTCACTTGCAGAGCAGGTCTTACGCGAAATGACGGTACAAGGTTTCGAGAAGTTCCACGTTGTAGGAAATTCATTAGGCGGATGGGTTGCCCTTGATTTAGCAGCTGAACATCCAGATCGAGTTCTATCCGTTGTTGGTATTGCTCCTGCAGGATTATGGCTTGCTCCAGTAAATCGTCGCCTTCCACTTGGTGCATACGCACGAACCCTCGCGCGTACAACTCTTCCCCTAACACCACACTTTATGAAATTTGAATGGGCAAGAAAGATTGGCTTTCTGTCTGTCAGCCCTAAATGGAAAGAGTTGAGTTATGAAACTGTTCTCGATGCAGTTCGGGCTATGGGATCTTCAAACGGTTACTATCCAGCCTGGGACGCGCTTCTCTCTCTTCGTTTCGACAAGAAAATTGATTCAAGAGTTCCAGTAACAATTATCTTTGGTGATTCCGACAATACCTTGCCAGTAAAAACTAGCCAAGAACGTTCTCTAACACCCGGGCACACAAAATGGGTTTTAATATCTCAAAGCGGCCATGCACCGATGTGGGACCACCCCGAAGAAGTCATCCGGGAAATTATTATGACTGCAAACCAGGCATATAAGTGACGACCATTTATTTATGGAAAATTAGATCGCGACATATTTTGCTAGCCACTTTGCACATGGCAGTGGACCGTTTCTTTCTTCGAAAAGTTCCTGGAGTCACCTTTTATAAATCTATTGGCACCGGAAGCGGCGAAAAATTTACGCCATCAGATGCAAATCCGCTCGTTTGGGGAGTTGTCGTTGTTGCAGACGACCTTTCAGTACTTGAAAAGTCGCGGCCGATTAAGTCCTGGCGAAAGATTTCGACATCTGAGCTTCGACTAATTCTTCAACCACTAAGTAGTCACGGTGCGTGGGGCGGCATAAACCCATTTGTAGTCAGCGACAAATCCACTGAAGGCAAGGTCGTCGCCTTAACACGAGCCCGAATTAAGTGGCGTAAGAATCCAATGTTTTGGAGAGCCGTGCCTCCAGTAACTGCCTCGCTTCATGGTCAGCCAGGCTTGTTAAAGGCCATAGGTATAGGTGAGGCCCCTATTGGACTTCAGGGCACACTTTCAATCTGGCAGAGCGCTGATGCTTTACGCACCTTTGCCTACAAAAGCGCACCTCACATAAATGCCATCGCGGCGACGCAAGCAAATAAATGGTATTCCGAGGAACTCTTTGCGCGCTTTGCCTTGATTGAAGAGCAGGGCAGTATTTAACGAACCCATAAGGCAGAATACGGGCATGTCGATTCGCCAATATAGACCACGCGATAGGAATCGGCGAGGCTTGTCCTCCAAGCAGTTCCTAATTTTAACTTCGCTAATCGTACTTTCGATATTTCTTCAAATTCTCTATCCGCTTGTTCATGGCGGTCTTCTTAGAGCTACAACAATTGCATTCATCTACTCTGGCGCAGCAGCAATGCTCTTTCATGCTCTTTTCTCGTACGGTCCAAAGTATCTATTCTTGTATTTCGCGATAACTTTTCTCTTTTCACTTGGATTAGAGGAAATTGGAAGTCGCACTGGTTGGCCATTCGGAACTTATGAATATTCTTCATCTCTTGGCTTACAAATTTTCAAAGTGCCTTTGGTCGTTCCATTTGCTTGGTTGATGATGGCACATCCAATTTTAGTTATTTCTCGGAAAATTACTCAGCACTGGGTTTTCCTCGTGGGTGGGGCTGGATTGATGATTTGGGATTTATTTGTCGATCCGCTGATGGTTGCAAGCGGGCGATGGACCTGGAATTTTGATGGCGCTCACGTTCCACTCGAGCCTTCAATTCCACTTTCAAATTGCGCCGGTTGGTTACTAGGCGGCATGGCTCTCATAGCAATTTTGCATCAAGTTCTACCAAAAGAACGACGCAAGGTAGGGGCCTCTCGAACTGCCGTCGACTTATTCTTACTCTGGACAGTATTTTCTGGAAGTGTCGGGAATATTTTCTTCTTTGATACCCCCGGCGTTGCACTTATAGGCGGAATTCCATTCACGATTCTTCTTTTTACTTACTTTTTCAAATCTCGCCTCGGCAGACCTGATCAATTTTAATTATGCTGCTTATTCTCGTACTCACATCTTGCGGAACACTTCTGACTCTTCTTAATTCGCTAACAATGAGAGTAGTGAGAAATCGGGATAGCGCATATGTTTCTCAATCGATTTCCATTCTTGTACCAATGCGAAATGAGGAATCGAATGTCGACGGCGTTGTAACTTCGATTCAAGCGTCCAGGAATTTAGCTCTTTGGAGCCTTACCGCCCTTGATGATTCCAGCTCCGATGCGACACTTCAGAAGCTAGAAAAGAACGGAGTTACGGCTTTGCATGGAACAGAGCTGCCCGAAGGCTGGCTTGGGAAGAACTGGGCATGCTGGCAGCTCGCGCAAGAAACTGACGGTGAATATCTCGTATTCCTAGACGCAGATGTTCGGATTGCACCTGATGCAATCGCTTCGAGCATTACCCTCATGAAAAAGTTGGAGTGGGACTTCATCTCACCATATCCAAGGCAGGTGGCGAGAACTTTCCTCGAAAGAATATTTCAACCTTTGCTGCAGTGGTCTTGGCTTGCCTCTGTTCCCCTTCGCCTTGCCGAGCGGCTTGGCATTTCCTCTATGACAATCGCCAACGGTCAATTCTTAATAATCAAGAGATCTGCTTACGAAGCAATCGGTGGGCATAAAACAATTCGCGGGCAAGTTCTAGATGACTTGCGGATCACTCGCGCACTTATTGACTCTGGTTTCCGAGGCGGAGTAGCGGATGCAAGTGAGGTCGCCTCGTGCCGGATGTATGACAGTGCGGTGGATTTGGTTAATGGTTACACAAAATCTCTCTGGACAGCATTTGGCGGTGTATTTGGAACTCTATTTACAATTGCCCTGCTCTTTACGACTCAAATTCTGCCAATTTCTTTAGGTGTAAGTGGGTATGCCATTGGATGGGTTTCCTTCTTCATCATGTCTTTCTCTCACGCGATTGCAGCCATTCGAACACGCGGTTCACTTGCAAATATCTTTTTACATCCGATATCGACGCTCTTGCTAATTGCTCTAATTATTGAGTCAATCCGAAGGAAGAACTCCGGGAAACTTCTTTGGCGCGAAAGGTATCTTCCTTAAATGAGTCATGTTGTAGTTATCGGAGCGGGAGTTGGCGGGTTAGCCGCAGCTGCTCGCCTGGCGAAAAATGGTCACACTGTTTCAATCTATGAAGCCTCAGATCAAGTTGGCGGAAAATGCCGCACCGAATGGATTGGGGATTACGCTTTTGACACCGGTCCTTCACTACTCACGCTCCCGGCAGTATTTCGAGATTTGTTCATCCGAACTGGGCAGAGATTTGAATTGGAAGTTGGGCTTCAACCAGTAGACCCCGCTTTTTCTTATCACTTTGCCGATGGCGTCCATCTTGAGTTTCCAAATCTCTCGCTTCCTGAAATTTGTAATTCAATTGAAAGAACTTTGGGCAAGAGCGCAGCAGATGAGTGGCACCTTTTGATGCAAAAAGCAGAGCGTATGTGGGATGCCTCTCGGGGTGCATTCATTGAATCAGAACTTCCCTCAATCTTCTCGCTCCTTAAAACAAAGGGTTTTCTTCGAGACCTTAGAACGATTGCTCCCTGGAAATCTTTGCGGTCATATACCGCAGATACAACTTCTAATCCGTATCTTCAAAAAATAGTTGACCGATATGCAACTTACTCGGGTTCCGATCCCCGCAAAGTTCCCGCCGTTCTACTTACTATCGCATTTGTTGAATCAACTTTTGGTGCTTGGCACTTGAAGGGTGGCCTTGGAACACTCTCAACCGCCTTGGAAAAACGCTGCGGAAAATTGGGTGTGACAATTAATGTCAACTCACCCGTTTCTGAAATACTTGTCAAGAATGAAATTGCTGTCGGCATAAAATTGGAATCTGGCGAGGAAATATTTTCGGATAAAGTTGTTGCAAATGCCGATGCGCAGATTGTCTACAATCATCTTTTAAAAAGAGAAGTGAAATCTGCGAAAAGTGAACGAAGGAAATTAAGGCGTTCGGAAAAATCTCTAGCTGGATTTTCGCTATTGCTGGGATTAGACAATTCAAGAATTACGGGCGAAATCCCCCGGCTGCGCCACCACAATGTTTATTTTCCCGATGACTACGACCA
Organism: uncultured Actinomycetes bacterium; assembly: GCA_903898555.1. GTDB lineage: Bacteria > Actinomycetota > Actinomycetes > Nanopelagicales > Nanopelagicaceae > PALSA-747. Next base: position 6,354 of record CAIUFY010000103.1, on the reverse strand, counting down.
GGAGTTTGATTCAATATTTAAAGATCAACATCCGGTTGAAGATCCAACCATTTACATTTGTTCTCCATCCGATCCAACCATGGTGAAGAAGTCTCATCAGGAGTCTTGGTTTGTCTTGGTTAATGCTCCGCGCCATAACCCAGATGGTGGTTGGGATTGGAACAAGAACCCTCAGGAGTACGCGCAGAAAATAATCGCCAAGCTCGATGGCTTGGGATTGCGCGTGAGTGAAAGACTTGATGTGATGGAGTTTCGGACCCCCGCTGATTTAGAAAGAGCGGTCGGAGCTCCAGGGGGATCAATTTATGGGACTTCAAGTAACGGAGCGCGCTCTGCATTTACTCGCGCGAGCAATCGCTCCCCTGTTGGAAATCTTTACTGCGTTGGTGGTTCTGCCCACCCAGGTGGTGGATTGCCGTTAGTAGGAATGAGCGCCGAATTGGTTGCAGAAGCGATAGGACGAGCCGACGGATCTACTTCAGGCGCACATACCCATCATTAAATACCAGCACGAAACTAACGAGCTGCATGATTACCCACATCCACGCTGTTCTATTTGTAACATCAATATTGACTTGAACCCCGACCATAGCGATAAACAATAAAGTCGCCCGTACAGGGCGTTCTGCAATCGTAATAGCGCGTATTTCACGAGCACCTAACCCGCCCATGCGTGCACGTACATACTCTTGAGTGCCGGCCGAAACCCAAGCTACTGCAATCACAATTACCGGGGCACCCAAAGCGTGGAAAGCCAGAGCCCAAAAAAACTCAGAAATACGATCAGCGACTGAATCCGTCACCGCTCCCCACGTGCTATCAACACCGCGAACCATCGCTAGTGAACCATCGATTCCATCGCACAATAGTGAAAACACCAAAAGCACAATTCCAATAACGGAGTGAGCAGTTCTCCATGTACCAACGGCTGCCAAAATTCCGGCAAGTGTGAGGACATGGGGAGAGATTCGAAGCGCAGCAAGTGGTTTTACTAATACAAATGAAATTGAAAGCCAAGCTTTTACAATTCCTTTAACCTCTGTGTCGCCATGTAAAGATGACCATTTTTCGAAAAATTCGTTACGCCCCACGTTTCATCTCCAAATTTTTTACAATCTGAAGCGTTGCAGTTGAGGTGTTCATCGTATAAAAATGTAGTCCCGGTACTCCAAAGTCGATAAGCCTTTTAGCTAAATTGGTGGCAATCTCAATCCCTATTTCTCTAACCGCCTCAGGGTTATCTTCCTTTCCCGAAAATAGGGAAAGAATAGAATTTGGAATTGGTGTTCCATCGAGTTCAGCCATGCGATTTAATTGCTTAAGATTCGTGATAGGAAGAATTCCGGCAATGACTGGAAGATTCGATCCCTTTGATGCTAGTCCCTCAACAAGGGCTTCATATTTTTCAAACTCAAAAAAGAATTGTGTGGTGGCGAAACTTGCTCCAAGCTCTTCTTTCCGAACTAATACTTCGATGTCTTTCTGCCAATTCCCGCTCGAGGCCGGATGTCCATTCGGAAAAGCTGCAACGCCGATTTTGAATCCACCGTGCGACGCAGCAAGTTGTACGAGTTGATCGGCATGGTCAAAGCCACCCGGATGACTCGTCCATGGTGCGCGCGGTCCCCCGACCGGATCCCCACGCAGCGCAAGGATGCTTGAAATCCCCGCCCGCTTGTAATGATCTAATATTGAAACGAGTTCGGCTTCTGTGGATCCAACGCATGTTAGGTGCGCAACAGTTGAGATGCCAGTGCGCGAGGTAAATTCTTCGGCGATCCGTATTGTTCGATCGCGGGTGCTTCCTCCTGCGCCGTAGGTCACAGATACAAAATCGGGATGGATCTCTCGCAACTTATCGATAGCTGCCCATAACTTCTCCTCACCGGCTTCATCCTTGGGAGGAAAGAGCTCGATGGAGAGTGTGGGCTTACGTGATTTATCCATAGGAGGTTCAGGGTACCTTTACCGTATGGATTACACGCTTGAATCTGGTGTTGACCCGCTCCGTGAGGCGATAAATAACTCGCTTACCCAATTCGTCGACCGCGAAAACGAATATTTGAGGCAAATCGGGAGTGAGCTCTACCCCGTTGCCGACGCCCTCAAGAATTTCCTTTTGGATTCAGGTAAGCGCTTTCGACCTCTCTTCGCAGCTGCTGGATTTGTAGGAAGTGGCGGAGTGCTCGACGCAGCTTCAATCAATGCAGTGGCATCCATTGAACTCGTCCATGTGTGCGCGCTGATTCACGATGACGTTATGGATTGTTCAGATACTCGCCGTGGTGCGCCATCGATTCACAGACTCTTTGAAAGCCTGCATAAAACCGAAGGACTACAGGGATCTGCAGAACAATTTGGTGTTGCAAGTGCAATTCTTCTCGGCGACTTGGCGTTGGTGTGGGCGAGCAAAGCGCTACATGAATCTGGAGTCACTTCACAATCTCTGATTCGCGCTCTTCCGCTTTACGACGAAATGCGCGTGGAACTCATGGCAGGTCAATACTTAGATGTTTACGAACAAGCTCTTGCAAGTGAAAGTATCGAGCGCTCCCTTAAAGTAGCTCGCTACAAGTCTGGAAAATACAGCATCGAACGCCCGCTTCATTTTGGCGCATCTCTTGCAACGGGTGCAAACCTCTCGGCATATTCCGAATATGGAATTCCCCTTGGCGAAGCTTTCCAGCTGCGTGATGACTTGTTAGGTGTATTTGGTGATCCTGCCCAAACTGGCAAGCCAGCCGGTGATGATTTGAGGGAAGGCAAGCGCACTGTTCTTATTGCTGCAACTCTGCAAAACTCAAATCCAGAGCAGAAAATTCGAGTAAATGCCTTGCTCGGAAAAGAAGATTTAAACCTGGCCGAGATTGAAGAATTGCGTTCGATAATTACTTCGAGCGGAGCGGCGGATTACGTTGAAAATATGATCTCTGACTTAACAAAGCAATCGCTCGCGGCGCTAGAGACAGGCACAATAACTTCTGATGCAAAATCATTTCTCATTCATATGGCAGCTGTAGCAACAAAACGGAGTTACTAATGGCAAAACGCGTTTCTGGCCCCACTGACCATGTCGTCATAGTTGGAGCAGGATTAGCAGGTTTGAGCGCTGCACTTCGCCTAGCTGGAGCAGGGCGAAAAGTTACAGTCATCGAGCGTGAAGCAGTTCCGGGTGGCCGTAATGGCCTACTCAATAAAGAAGGATATTCCTTCGATACCGGACCAACTGTTTTAACAATGCCAGACTTGATTGCCGATGCTTTCGCATGCGTGGGCGAAGAGATGAAGGATTGGCTAGAACTAATACCCGTTTCACCCCTCTATCGCGGATTCTTTGATGATGGCTCGCAGATGGATGTACATGCAGATACTCAAAGAATGCAGGAAGAAATTCGAACCGTTATCGGAGCAAAAGAGGCAGAAGGCTACGCAAAGTACGTCGACTTTGTAACCAAGTTATATAAGTATGAGATGAAAGATTTCATTGACCGCAATATCGACTCTCCACTCAATCTGCTGACTCCTAATTTAGCGAAATTGATTGCCATAGGTGGATTTAGAAAATTAGCTCCGAAGGTCAATCAATTTATGAAAGACCCCCGCACTCAAAAGATTTATTCTTTCCAAGCAATGTATGCCGGAGTAAGTCCTCAGCAGGCTTTGGCAATTTATGCGGTCATTGCTTATATGGACTCAGTAAACGGCGTATTTTTCCCTCGTGGTGGCATGCATGCCGTTCCTCGAGCTATGGCAGCAGCCGCGCAAAAACATGGGGTCGAATTTAAATATAACTCAACTGTCACAAAGGTTGAGCATTCTGGCGGCCGCGCTAGGGCGGTGATCACATCGACTGGAGATCGCATCGAGTTCGATGCGCTGATTCTCAATCCAGACCTTCCGGTGGCATGGCGTGAATTACTTGGCACGGTGCCCCGCAAAGTGGCGAAACTTAAGTATTCACCTTCATGCGTGACTATGTTGGTTGGCTCAAGCAAGAGTTACGACCACATCGCTCACCACAATATCCATTTTGGAAAATCTTGGGATGGCGTATTTGACGAACTCATTAATAAAAAAGTCTTAATGTCAGATCCAAGCGTGCTGGTTACTGTCCCAACCCTTGATGATCCAACTCTCGCACCTGCAGGAAAAAGCTCGTACTACGTTCTATTTCCTACTCCTAACTTAACGGCAAATATAGATTGGAAGAAAGAAAAGTCTCGTTATCGGGATGAAATGGTTAAGACTCTAGAATCTAGAGGCTACACAGATTTCGGTAGCAATATCGAAGTGGAGCACTTGACCACCCCGTTGGATTGGAAAGAAATGGGACTCGAAGCAGGCGCTCCCTTTGCAAGTGCACACACCTTCTTTCAAACCGGACCTTTCCGTCCTGCAAATATGGCGGCCGGATTCGAAAACGTTGTATTCGCTGGCTCGGGTACTCAGCCTGGCGTAGGTGTGCCCATGGTTCTTATTTCAGGACGGCTTGCTGCCGAAAGAATTGTTGGAAAAATTAGCTAAGAATTACTGATATTTCCATGTCGGCCTTTGCAAGTCGACTGCGCCCTTCTAGGCCCGGAATCTCAATTAATACAGCTAAAGAATCTACTATTCCCCCACAGCGGGTAATCAGTCTCGAGGCGGCTTCAAGAGTTCCACCAGTCGCTAGAACGTCATCAATTAACATAACTCGTTCACCGCTTTGCACTGCATCCTGATGGATTTGTAAAGAACTAACTCCGTATTCAAGCGAGTAATTTTCTGAATAACTTAACGAAGGAAGCTTCCCGCTTTTTCTTATCGGAACAAATCCCTTGCCTGTCAATTTCGCTACAGCAGCGGCAAATATAAAACCTCGGGCTTCTACTCCAGCCACCAAATCTACATTTGATCCTAATTTTGCAAATTCTTCTACGGCAATATGAAATGCACCAGCATCTCGAAGGAGCGGTGTTATGTCTTTAAATAGAATTCCATCTGTTGGAAAATTTGGTACATCTCGAATCAGGCTCCGAAGATATTCTCTCGGAGCCTGGCCGTCTTGAGGTGAGGAGTTAATTACTTGCTTGTCCAGATGTTAATTGGAGACTGCAAGAAGTAAATTGTGAATAGCGCAGCGACGACGTATAGAAGAGCATGTACTTCTTTTGCTCGCCCTTGCACGACTCGGACCAATACATACGACACAAATCCAGCACCGATGCCTACTGAAATGCTGTATGTAAAAGGCATCAAAATAATGGTGAGGAAGGCTGGAATCGCAATTCCATAATCCTGCCAGTCAATATTCTTAATTTGAGTCATCATCAAGAATCCAACGATGATCAGTGCTGGTGTAGCTGCCTCGTAAGGAATTACAGCAACTAATGGCGCAAGGAAGGTTGTAAGCAAGAATAGAATTCCAGTTACTACAGAAGCCAATCCTGTGCGAGCACCTTCACCGACACCTGACGCTGATTCAATATAGCTTGTGTTCGAGGAGACGTTTCCGACTCCGCCGCCAACTGCAGCTATTCCATCAATCAAAAGGATTCGATCAATATTTGGAATGTTTCCTTCGGCGTCAATCAATCCGCCTTCTGTGGCAATAGCAGTAACCGTACCTACGTTGTCAAAGAAGTCTGAAAGAAGAAGTGAGAAAATCAGCAAGATAGCTGTGACAACAGTGACGCGGTTAAATGCACCGGTTAGGTCAATGTGCCCAAATAGGCTGAAATCTGGCTTTGCAAAAATCTTTGTAGGAATTGAAGGAACATTTAGTCCCCATCCCTTTGGATTTACATTCTTGCCATCGAAGTTTGGGCCAATCTTGAAAGCCTTTTCAACGATCACTGCTAGAACTGTTGTCGTGATAATCCCGATAAGAAGAGCGCCTTTAACTTTTCTAACGACGAGTGCAACCATCAAGAATAGTCCGAATGCGAATACAACAATTGGCCACCCAACTAGATTGCCGTTGTCGCCTAGTTGAACAGGTACTGGACCGCTTCCCGTTCTGCGAACAAAACCTGAATCTACAAGGCCGATAAGGGTGATGAACAGACCAATTCCAACTGCGATAGCAATTTTGAGTTGTGCTGGCACAGCACGAAACACTGCGGCTCGAACGCCTGTGAGCACGAGAATCACAATGATGATTCCTTCAATAATGACAAGGCCCATTGCGTCTGCCCATGTCATTTTCGAGGCAATTCCAATTGCAACAAATGTGTTAAGCCCGAGGCCTGTAGCAAGAGCGAGAGGAAAGTTTGCAACTGTGCCCATAAGAATGGTGAGCAAGCCAGCCATGAGTGCGGTCATTGCTGCGACCATTGCTAGGTTTGGATGATCGCCACTTCCACCTAGATATTT
>CAIUFY010000102.1 GCA_903898555.1 uncultured Actinomycetes bacterium | reverse complement strand
CGGAAGCCATATTTCCCCGCCTCTCTTTGAATCTATGGAGTTGCTTGGGCGAGAAAGTTCACTTTCACGCATAAAAAGTTCGATTTAGCTGGGAAGGCCTTCACAAGGTATTCTTTGCCAGCCGAAATTGTTCTAATGGGGTATGGGGTAATTGGCAGCCCTGCTGATTCTGGTTCAGCCTGTCTAGGTTCGAGTCCTGGTACCCCAGCGATGTTCACGTGCAAACGTGGGCAGTTTTAAAAATGTACTAGGGCCCCGTCGTCTAGCGGCCTAGGACTCTGGCTTCTCAAGTCAGCTACGAGGGTTCGAATCCCTTCGGGGCTACCAGAAATGGTATGAAAGAGCTGCGCACTTACAAAAGTGCGTAGCTTTTTTTATTTGGATTGAGCTAAATACTCGGTTAATCGAGCAGCAGTGGCAACAACTTGGGCTGCATGCAAACGTCCTGGTTGGCGTCCAAGTCTTTCAATCGGGCCGCTTATGCCAACAGCAGCAATAATTTTATTGTTAGGACCGCGCACTGGTGCTGAAACTGAGGCAACCCCAGCTTCGCGCTCACCAATGGACTGTGCCCATCCACGTCTACGAACTGCCGACAAAGATGCGGCATTAAATTTTGCGTTCACAAGCCCACGATGCAATTTATCGGGCTCTTCCCAAGCCAAGAGGATTTGCGCCCCTGAACCTGCAAGCATTGAAAGCACTGTTCCAACAGGAACAGAGTCGCGCAAACCGCTCATACGCTCAGCAGTTGCTACGCAAATACGCGCATCACCCTGGCGGCGATAGAGCTGGGCGCTCTCGCCAGTTGCATCTCGAAGTGCCGATAGAGCAGGAGTCGCGACAGCTAGGAGACGGTCTTCACCAGCGGCAGCAGCTAGTTCAGAGGATCGGGCACCAAGGACAAAACGCCCCATGAGGTCGCGAGAAACAAGTCTGTGAAATTCAAGTGCCACTGCAAGGCGGTGAGCTGTAGGACGGGCAATGCCGGTTGCTGCTACGAGCTCAGAGAGAGAGTGCGGTCCACTTTCAAGGGTCGCAAGGATCTTGACGGCTTTATCTAAAACGCCGACTCCGCTATTCTTCTTGTCCACAATCTAATATTGCCATCTCAATCAGTGAGAAGCAAGTTTCTGACTGAAATAGTTGGGTAAGACGAAAGGCTGGTAAATGGGAAAGACGCTCTCGGAGAAGATTTGGGCAGATCATGTTGTGAGAAGTGCGGCTGGAGAGCCAGATCTTCTATACATCGACCTCCATCTTATTCATGAAGTAACAAGTCCTCAGGCGTTTGATGGACTTCGTCTTGCTGGTCGCAAAGTGCGCCGCCCTGATCTCACGATTGCAACAGAGGATCACAACACGCCAACACTTAACATTGATAAACCGATTGCAGATCCTGTTTCAAAATTGCAGATCGACACACTTCGTAATAACGCAAAAGAATTTGGTATTCGAATTCATTCACTTGGCGATATCGATCAAGGGATTGTGCATGTTGTTGGTCCGCAACTAGGAATCACACAACCGGGCATGACAATTGTTTGCGGAGATTCGCACACATCTACACATGGCGCATTTGGAGCACTTGCTTTTGGAATTGGCACTTCACAAGTGGAGCATGTTCTTGCAACTCAGACACTTCCACAATCAAAGCCAAAGACTATGGCAATAAATGTCGAGGGAACCCTGAAGCCAGGAACTACCTCGAAGGACATAATTCTGGCAATCATCGCTCAAATTGGTACTGGCGGGGGACAGGGTTATGTAATTGAATATCGCGGAAGTGCTATTCGCGCACTGTCGATGGAAGGTCGCATGACAGTTTGCAACATGTCCATCGAGGCAGGTGCCCGAGCCGGACTTATTGCTCCTGATGAGAAGACTTTTGAATACCTCAAGAGCAAGCCTCACGCGCCACAAGGGGCTGATTGGGATGCTGCAGTCGAGTATTGGAAGACTTTGCATTCAGATTCTGATGCCGCCTTTGATCACGAAATTACGCTTAAAGCAGAGGATATTTCGCCATTCATTACATGGGGAACAAATCCTGGGCAAGGCGCGCCACTTGATGGCAGCGTTCCTAATCCTGCTGATATTGCAGATGTCGAAGACCGCGGAGCAGCAGAACGAGCTCTGGAATATATGGGACTAACTGCCGGCACACCATTTAAAGAGATCAAGGTTGATACTGTCTTTCTTGGTTCATGCACAAATGGCCGCATCGAAGATCTTCGATCAGCCGCGCAAATTCTTAAAGGTCAAAAGATTGCATCAAATACTCGCATGCTTGTTGTGCCTGGTTCTGCTCGTGTTCGATTGGCCGCAGAAGCCGAGGGGCTCGACAAAGTATTTCTTGATTTTGGCGCGGAATGGCGACAAGCAGGATGTTCAATGTGCCTAGGCATGAACCCCGACCAATTAGCAGTTGGAGAGCGTTCAGCTTCGACGAGCAACAGAAACTTTGAAGGTCGCCAAGGTAAAGGCGGTCGTACTCACTTAGTAAGTCCACTTGTTGCAGCGGCGACTGCGATTCGCGGAACTCTTTCATCACCGGCAGATTTGTAAGG
>CAIUFY010000101.1 GCA_903898555.1 uncultured Actinomycetes bacterium | reverse complement strand
GATCAAAGAAGGACCAAAGAACAATCGCAGATGAACTTGCTAATTCTGTGAAGCTTGAAGAGCGTGAAATTTCTGCACAAATGCAGAAAAATCTAAATCAAGGATAAAGTCCCCGCAATTTATGGGCTTCTGCAACACGGCCTACACCAAGCATCATCGCAGCTTCGCGCCAAGTCACGTTTTTCGCTTCCGACATCGCCTCAACCTCACGAACTGATTTCATGAGTATCTCGTTGAGATTTTGCTTTACTTCATCGGCGGTCCAGAAATAGTTTTGTTTATCTTGAACCCACTCGAAGTAGGAAACAATCACGCCACCAGCATTAGCAAGAATATCTGGCACGACAAGAATGTTGTTCTCTTTCAAAATGGCGTCCCCACCAGGAGTGGTTGGGGCATTTGCGCCTTCAACAACAATCTTGGCTTGAATTCCACCGGCAGATTTTTCAGTGATGGAATCAGCAAGAGCTGCGGGCACAAGTACATCTACCTTAAGGTGGAGTAGTTCGTCATTTGTTAATTTCTCGCTGCCAGGAACATTTATATTTCCATTTGCCTTAAAGTGATCCCAAACTGCCGCGATAGAGCTAAATCCAGTTATGCCACCATGCACATCGCTTACAGCAACAACCTTCATACCCATTTGTTCGCAAGCAACAGCAGCCCAGTAACCAACTTTTCCAAAACCTTGAATTGCAACAGTTGCTCCTTGAGGATTGATACCTCGTACGCGAAGAGCTTCGCGTGCAGAGATTGCAACACCGTCGCCCGTTGCAGAGGTGCGGCCTAGTGAACCGCCCAAAACAATTGGCTTACCCGTGACAACTCCTGGGACTGAAAAACCTGCGTTTACTGAATATGTATCCATCATCCACGCCATATTGCGCTCATCAGTTCCGACGTCAGGAGCTGGAATATCTCGTTCAGGGCCGATGATCGGAAGGATTTCAGAGGTATAGCGACGAGTTAGTCGCTCGTTTTCGGCGAGCGAGAGGGAACCTGCGTCTACTGCGATGCCACCTTTTGCTCCGCCATAAGGGAGGTTTGTGAGCGCACACTTCCATGTCATCAACATCGCAAGAGCAACAGTTTCATTCATGTCGATGTCGGGGTGGAAACGAACGCCACCTTTAGATGGGCCACGGGTTGTTGAATACTGAACGCGGTAACCGCGATACATCTCAACATTTCCGTTATCGCGACGAAGTGGAACTGCAACTTCTAATACGCGTCTTGGTGTGGAAAGGGTTTGCCAATCATTCTCAGAAAGTCCAAGTTGTGAAACAGCTTGTTTTAGTTGAGATAGGGCAGTATCAAGTGCAGACTCCGTTGTCATGATGTTGAGCATACTCTCGCTAGAGTACCGTTGTGAATAACCTAGAAGTGAGAGACCTCATAACCATCGGTGAACAATCACTCGCACGAGCGGTTTTCGATGAAGTTTGGCCAGTAATGGGTGGTGGCACAGAAGTAACCCCAAATTTAATGCAGGCGATGGTTCATAACGGCTCTTAT
>CAIUFY010000100.1 GCA_903898555.1 uncultured Actinomycetes bacterium | reverse complement strand
GCCATTGGTGTATCCACTTGTGGCTGTACCTGACTCGCTAGCTGAACCATAAAGGGAACCTACGCCAGCTGTTGTGATTACGTATGCGGTGTCTGCTGACGAAGCTGACAGAGTGACTGCTACGTAGTGAGCACCGTCTGCTGTTGCAGTTGCTGTGTCGGCGATTGAAGCCACACCTGCAGTATTTGTACCAGCAGTGGTAACGAAAGTTGCGGTAGCAACAGTTGCGTGTGCTGATACAGCTGAGAACCCACCAAGGGTGAGTGCTACAGCAGCAACAGCGGCAATGCGCTTAATGCTTGTCTTTGTAGACATTAGTTTCCTTTCAAAGAAAACAGTCGAACCTGAGACGTTCCCAGATTCGGCTTGGAAGTTATGAATAACTTCCACGAGATGTGACGCACGTGCTGACACATCTCTATTCCAACGCAATATCCGGATCGCGCTGGAAACCTTTTGTTGGAGCGACATTTATTTCGCTCCCTTCGTCTGTACATAAACTGCTTGAGCAAGAACTTTCGTTTTGCCTGGGTTTAGTACGAGGCGAGTGGTGATAGTTGAAGGGGCGGATGACACGTCAAAACCCCGACTTACAGGCACGATTGTACCCGTATCAACTGCTGAATCGATATCAATTACGCTTGTCACGAGGTAGTTACCATCGGGTAGGCGGGTGATATCCGTGTGTGCAGTTGAAACATTGAGAGGTACCCAAGACTTATTGATCGTGACCGTAGGGTCAGCGGTGAAGTCGGTACCGAGGGCTGAAACTGAAAGTGTCTGGTCAAGAAGGACGTTGACCGCGTTGGCATCCTGGCTCATGGTCGTGATGGTGAGCTTTGTGCCATCAATCGTCACAACGGGAGCGTTCTGGGCAACATAAACCTTGCCGGTGTGGACGCCATCGGTTGCCGTGAAACCTGTAGGGATACCGTCAGAGTCAAGACCAGGGAATGTGAATGGGTTGGTCTTTGCGCTGACTCCACCAAGAAGTTGGGTGGACTTGTTCAAGAGATCAGAGGTAGCAGTTGAAGCGGCAGATGCCGTAGGAGCAACCGCTGTGTTTGCCTCTTGCTGAACAGGTGCTGAAATCGTTGTAAGAGTATTTGTCTTTGTTACTTCATTGCCTGTGATGGAGTTGAAGCCAAGGAATGCAACAAGAACAAGGAGGAGAGAAAGAGCAACTTTGCTGCTCTTCTTTGCAAGCTCTGCAGCCTTCTTGTAAGAGGTAGAGAGAGAATCAAGTGCTGTAGCGCCTGTCTCTTCATCAACAACCCATGTAGCAAGAACGCGGACAAAGGAAGCGCGAGCGCGTTGGACAACGTGGCGAACATTCGCTGGAGTTGTGCCAATTGCTTCTGCAATCTCTTCTGTAGAGCGGCCTTCCATCTCCCACATAACAAGCGCCGTGCGCTGGTCTGAAGAGAGGCGGGCAAGAGCCTCGCGAATGATTGATGCATCTTCAGCGGCAGCCATGTTTGTGTCGAAGGAGATGTGATTCGTAGCTGAAATTTCGTTGATTGCCTCTTGGCTTGTCTCACTGTCGATGGCGACAAGGTTAGGGCGAGATCCAGTTGCGCGGATCTGGTTTAGGCAAAGGTTGTTAACTGTGGTGCGAAGGTAAGCGAGCGCACGTTCACGAGAATCAAGTTCTGGTGCAGCAAGGATGAACTTGAGGAAAGCTTCTTGGACGATCTCATCGCCATCTGCTTGATTGCGCAGGATTCGGCGCGCTTGAGCGGTGAGTGATGAGCGCTGTTCGGCGTAAAGGGCGCTGAGCTCAGCAATAGACCACTCAGATACGGCCAGGTGATTACCTGCCGCTACTGGTGCCTTTGCTTTGAATTTCACTTTAATCCGCCTGGTTTCTTGATCAAGGTTAAACAGTGGACAACGTCTTGCCCTCTACTATGTAAGACACGTAGATAGCCCAAATGTTGTGCTCTGGCGGAAAGAATTTTGGATTATTTTGCTGGGATACGGCTGAGAGCAGGTTTCGGGAGTTCCTATGGTGAGGTTTCGGAAGTTGAGTCAAAAATAGTTAGGTATTTCTTCCAAAACCTAACTAAAGTGAGTAGGCTTCCAGAGTGCTAGGCGAATATAGTTAGGTTTTAGAAACTAAATACCCAAAGGAGGTCGATATGTCCAATTTAATACGAATTGGAGAATTGGCATCCGCCATCGATCTACATGAGAACACCATTCGAAGGTTGGCCGCTCAAGGCACTATCCCATCCTTGCGTTCGGAGGGCGGACAACGGCTCTTTCGCCTTGATGAAGTTGAAGCGGCTCTGAAGGTAAGAAAAGCAAAGAAAGGTTCCACATCTAGCCAGACCAAGAAGTCCACTTGGCGCAAAACACTTGCGTTGCCGGGGTTGCAAGAAGACAAAGTCTGGAAAGAAATTAGGGAAGATTTATCTCTCGATATGAAAGCGGGGGCAGCCGACATCATCCCCATGGCCTTTAACGAGATGTTAAATAATGCAATCGAACATTCCGAAGGATCGAATGTTGATTTAACTTTTTCTGTTACTCCCGAAATGTGGAGCTTCACGATCGTCGACGATGGATGCGGTGTCTTCGCAAAGATTCAAAAAGGATTCGGCTTATCCAGCCCGTTCGAATCTCTCGGCGAACTTAGTAAAGGAAAACAAACGACTTCGCCTCAAGCTCATAGTGGCGAAGGAATCTTCTTCACCTCAAAAGCTGTTGATTACTTTGAACTAACCGCAAATGGAATTGCGTGGGTTGTCGATAATATTGTGGAAGATTTCACTGCAACAGAATCTAAAATCAATCGAGGAACTATCGTAGAATGCAGATTGAACACAAATACGGATAAGAAGTATGAAGATGTATTTAAACTTTTTACAGACGATTTCAAATTCAATCGAACAGAGCCCGTTGTAAAGTTATTTGAAACTGGTTTAAGTTTTCTTTCGCGAAGTGAGGCCCGGCGGTTGATGCGTGGGTTAGAAAAATTCGACCTTATTACTTTGGACTTTGAAAAAGTAGGTTCAGTAGGACAAGGCTTTGTGGATGAAATTTTTCGCGTGTGGGCAACCGATCACCCAACAACTCAAATTACCTCTATAAATATGGCCCCTGCAGTTGCATTCATGCTTCGCCGGGCAACGCCAAAGAACTAGAAAATGCCTCGCTCGAGGGCCTCGCGGGCTGCCTCACGGCGATCGCTCACCGAAAGTGCCTGGTAGACGCGCATGGTCTCGTGGCGAATGGTGCTCACGCTGAAACCGAGCTCTGAAGCTAATTCATGGTTCGTTTTGCCCTCAACCATGCCGCCAAGGATTGCCAGCTGGCGTGGGGTGAAAGATTCCTTGCTCACCGAGGAACGAGGGGTTTTGGCCGCCTTGCTCGCGGTGAGTTGTATGGTCGACATGTAGATCCCGACCACGTGCTTGAGGATCTGCATGAGTTGTTCTGCCTCTAGGCGGTCTGTCTCTCTTGTGAAGCCAATGGTGATCCAACCACGGGTATCGCCGAAATCGTTGACGCGGGCCTGAAGATAAAGACCAGAGGTGCTCCAGCCAAGGCCAGTAGGCCCAATCTCAATCTTTACGATTTCATCTGTGCGAGTCTGCCAATATTCAAGTGATTGGGAAGTTCCCGTAAAGGTCTTATCAAATCCAAAATCCCCAACGAAATAAGCATTTCCTTCGTCATCTGTGACAACCAAACGCGACTGCGTTGCACCGAGTAGCTGGAAATAATTCAGCACTAATTCGCGCGCTACCTGATCTCCAGATGGGCTATTTGCAAGCCACTGCATCAAGTTAAATACAGGGTGTTTTAAAATGATTTCATGGGCATTTGAACTTTCGCCTTTTTGTGTTGCCATACCTACCCCGTAACGTTTTTGCGCAATTGCCTTTATGGCTTTGAATTAACGCTTACTAGACCTAGCGTATTGGACTGCTCTGACAGTCGCAACGGTAAGTGGGAAACAATGAGTAACGTCTTTGTTACGAGTATTCGCTCGATCTTTAAAGCAATCCGTTGGGCCATCTGGACATCGAGATATTCGAAGGGCTCATCCAATAGGTACACGGAAGTGTGGCGCAGTAGGACTCGAGCCAGCTTCAATCTCTGCTTTTCCCCTCCCGATAGGTTGAATCCATACGGCCCTATATGTGTATCGAGGCCTTCGGGCATAGATTGAATGAGGCTGCCCAATTCCACGACTTCCAGAATCTGCATAATCTCTCGATCGCTCACTTCAGGGCGGCCAATCTTCAAATTCTCTCGAATTGATGTGGCAAATAGGTGGTCGTTTTGCAACATGATTGAAGTGCTGTCCGAGTCAATCTTCGTAATCTCCCCTGTGTAATCAACAAAGCCAAGAATGGCGTTAATAATCGATGACTTTCCGCATCCACTTCGTCCTTGTATGACAAGTGGTTTACCTGGAGATGCTTCGGCGGTGACAGGCGCCAACCTTCCAGCAACTGTGTTGGGAACGAGGTTTGTAAATTTCAAAACAACATCTTCATGTGAAAGTTGGTTTGGAACGCCATCTTCAAGAATTTGTTGTAAGTATGGCGCAAGAGAATCCGCGCGCTTCATTAAAGTCGTAACTTGCGAGAACGCCGCGAATGTCAATGGAAGTCCGTCATAAATCGCAAGTGGAATTAAAACGATGACTGCAATGTTTACCCCTGGAATCTTTCCGACTCCGTAGGCATGGGCAGAAGCAATAATCGCTAGCCCAATAGTGGATCCAGCAAAGAGTGCTTGAAGAGATTCTGCGATGCCCGCAACAGAGGAGAGCTTTCTTTCGTTTTGCGAAATCTTTCCTTGAGTCTTCATTAATTCATCGCGGACAGCGCTATTTGTTCCAAAGACGAGAGACTCTTCAATTGAATCACATGCCTGAATAAATCCATCAAAGAGTTCTTCTTCAGTCGCTCGTTGCTCTGAGCCAGCACTTGTAAGAATTGATACAAAAGGAATAACAAACATGGCGGCAAGAAAAATAGCCCCGGCAAGAATTCCAAAAGCGTGATCAAGCCAATAAATAATCCCAATTCCAGATGCGCCAGAAACTAGGGCAGCAACCCAAGGAAGAGCAATTCGCAACCATAAATCCTGAATCGCTTCGCTATCTGTCACCACTTGTTGCAAAATTTTGCCGCGTTGGATACCAATTAACTCCGTTGGCATTCTTTCTTCCATGGTGGAATAAATAGATTGGCGAATCCTTGTCTGAATATTGAGCGCAACATCGTGCTCACGAATTCTGGCGAAATAGCGCACAACTCCACGCCCAAGTCCGAAGAATCGGACGGCGACAATAGCTACTTCTAGAATCAAAATTGGTGGTCTAGTCGAGGCCATAGAAATCAGCCATGCGCTACAAGCGAGCAAACCCACCGACATGCTGAGTGAAATTCCGGCAATAATTCCAGCCTGCAAAAGAGCCGGCATCTGAGGGCGAATAAATCGCGCTAGCTTTTTCATCGCGCAACAATCTTGATGGTGTTAGTTGCAGAAGCAATCGTTGTCGGTCTATGTGATGCGACCAAAATAATTCGGCCGGCTTTCGCCTCGCGTTCAAGCGTTCGATTAATTTCTTCTTCGCTGACATCATCAACCGAGGCGGTGGGTTCATCCAGGATTAACAGCGCAGAAGGTTTAGAAAATGCTCGGGCCAGCGCAAGCTTTCTCTTTTGCCCAACTGAAATCGCATCTTGCAGAGCGCCGATGTGAGTATCCAAACCATTAGGTAGATCTGAAACCTTTAATGAGACATCAGAAAGCACGGACTCTTTGTGGTTGATGATTTCTCCAACGCTTGTCGAAGCAAAGTGTGGATCTTGTGGCATCCAAGAGAGAAGAGAGCGCCAGTGATTCTTTTCTATCTGATCAAAAGAAAAGTCGCCGCTTGAAGTAGAGACAACAATTTCGCCGGTAGAAATTTGAGTAAACCCAAGAAGAATCGCAATCAGCGTCGACTTTCCAGCACCTGATGGGCCGACAAGGGCATGAATTTTCCCAGTCGTTAATTGTCCTGCGGGTATAACAATGGTCGAACGATTGGGATAAGAAACCGTAAGTTCACTCCACGTTATTGCCTTAATGTCAGGAACAATTTGCGTTCCATTTACTGACTCTGAATCTAGAATTTCAAATATTTGATTGCTGACAGAAACCCCATCTTCAGCAGCGTGGAAGTATGCCGCAACTTGGCGAATAGGCCAGTAAACCTCTGGGGCTAAAATCAAAACAATAAGGCCTGAGGACAAAGTCATCGAGCCATTAACAAGTCGGATACCAATACTTACGGCAAGCAATGCAACAGAGAGAGTGGCAACCAATTCCAGTGCCAGGGATGAAAGAAAGCTCACGCGCAAGACCTTCATAGTCTCTTTGCGGTATGTATCACCAATCTCGCCAAGTTTCTTTGTTTGTAACTTCGAACGGTTGTAAACCTTCAGAGTTGGAAGTCCGGAAAGAAGGTCTAGGAAATACCCGCTGAGAAGTCCAAGTGTCTCCATCTTTTTTTGAGTAGCTGAGGCGGTGAATCGTCCTATCAAAATACCAAAAAGAGGGATAAGTGGAATCGTGCAAATAACGATAATGCCAGATTTCCAGTCTTGGAGCGTTATCGCAATTCCAACTGCAAGAGGGATGATTGAAGCAATAAAAAGTTGGGGGATGAACTTGGAGAAGTAGCCATCCAAATTGTTTATGCCGCGAGAAATGAGAAGTGAGAGTTCGGCTGGTCCAAGTCGATGCAGGGCATCGGATTCCCCGCCAATAACTTTATTAATTAACCCTTCGCGCAATTCGCTCTTTATGCGAGTTGAAAATCGTGATGAAACAAAATTGGAGATATATCCGAGCGCAGCCTTGCCAATAAAGACTGCAACCAAAATTCTCAGAGTCGCACCCATGTCCTCGATAGCCCGGTCCTTTTGGAAAAGTTCGGTTATCAACGAGGTAAGTAGGTACGCCTGCGCAATGGAAAGCGCAGCACCGCTCAGGGCAATAATGACACTGAGCAAAAGAAATCCGCGGCTACTTCGAGAGTACCGAAGTAACCGCGGATCTAATGGCTTCACTAGTGAACTGTATCCAATACTCCTGATTCAGCTGAAGCAATTTGATTTGGATTTACACGCTTGCGGAAGATCCAATATGTCCAACCTTGGTAGATCAAGACGATTGGGGTAAACACAACTGCAACATAAGTCATAACCTTCAATGTGTAATGTGTAGAAGAAGCATTGAAGATATTGAGACTTGCATCAGACAGAAGTGAACTTGGCATCACATTTGGATACAAAGTTGCGAACAAGGTAATGACGGTAAATCCAGTAGTAAGAGCAGAGAACAAGAAGGCATAGCCTTCACGACCCTTGAAGTTAGCGCCAAGGGCTGCAAGCCAGAAGACCACAGCAACTGCGGCTCCAAGCAATACCCAACCGCGGTGGTTAACAGACGCTGCAGTCCAACCAAAGAATGCGAGGGCTGCAACAGCTGTTGCGAGTCCTGCTTTCTGGCCAATGGAGTTAGCGCGAGTGCGAATCTCACCTTCGGTCTTTAGGGCTAGGAAGAAAGCGCCGTGAGAAACAAAGAGGAGCAACGTTGTTACGCCACCAAGGAGTGCGTATGGATTCAAGAGATTGAAGAAGCCACCTGCGTATTCGATGACACCGGCTGATGTCTTCTCAAGTGGGACACCTTCAATGATGTTTGCAAATGCAACGCCCCAAAGAAGAGCTGGCAAGAAACTTGAAACAACAATTGCGTTATCCCAACGATTTCTCCATTGTGCCTTGCCGTACTTGCTGCGGT
>CAIUFY010000099.1 GCA_903898555.1 uncultured Actinomycetes bacterium | reverse complement strand
CAAGGGAATGCGTCGATCCTTAACATAGGAAGCGAGTTGACCAAGTTTGGGAATTGGGCCAGAAACGTCAATATCGTCAATGATTCGAACGCCATGACCAAGTCTTTCGGCGCCGCACATTTGTATTGCTTGCCATATAGATGGAAGTCCATAGGCTTCACCGGCATGAATAGTGAAGTGCGCATCCTCTTGTCGAAGGTAATTAAATGTATCTAGTTGATTTGTTGGGGGAAATCCATCCTCGGGTCCAGCGATATCAAAACCAACAACACCTTTATCTCGATATTCCACAACCTTCTCGGCTACTTCTTGAGCAAAAGGATTTTGTCGCAGCGCACAGAGAAGAGATTCGACTCGAATAGTTAAACCTTCTTGCCGTGCGTCCTTTTCTCCAAGACGGTAACCCTCAATTGTTGCTTCAATAACTTGGTTTAGGTTTAAACCGTTTCTTGTGAAAAGTTCTGGTGCTCCCCGAACTTCTGCGTATACGACTCCATCGCGTGCAAGATCTAAGGCGCACTCACGCGAAACTCGGATAATATCCTCGCGAGTTTGCATAACTGCAACTGTGTGTTCAAAAGTTTCTAAGTAACGCTCGAGTGAACCAGAATTGCAAGATTCTTCAAACCAATCAGCAAGCTTCTCTGGATCAGTTGATGGGAGTGAGTAGCCGATACGTTCTGCGATTTCAATAATTGTTTGTGGGCGCAATCCACCGTCAAGATGATCGTGAATTACAACTTTCGGAAGTCGTTTAATTTGTTCATGCGTTGGCTTCTTTGTGAGAGTCAATTTATCCTTCAATTCGATCGATGATTAATGGTAGGCGATTGATGGGATCATTTTCTGATCCAATTACAAACGAGGTTGCTAGAACTTCAAGGGCCCGTTCGAATCGAGGGGCATCATCTGCATGCAAGGTATATAGGGGAGTGCCGGCCTGAATATGGTCACCAGGTTTTGCATGAATTTCGATGCCAGCTCCAAGGGAAAGCTTTTCTCCCTGGACAGCCCTGCCGGCACCTAATCGCCAAGCGCCAAGACCGACAGCCATGGCATCCATATGGGTCACAACGCCTGAAATAGGCGCTAGGAACGTCTGACTCTCTTTGGCGACAGGAAGTTCTCCATCGGGATCTCCGCCCTGTGCAGCAATCATGCGGCGCCAATGGTCCATTGCGGCGCCATTCTTGAGCGCATCAGCGGGGTCCATTAGAGGCTTAATTTTGGCTGCATCCAACATCTCCCGTGCAAGGATGACTGTTAGCTCGACAATATCGCTCGGTCCACCGCCCGCAAGGACTTCCACGGATTCTCTTACCTCTAATGCATTTCCTGCTGTGAGGCCTAGTGGGACGTCCATGGCTGTCACTAAAGCGCGAGTAGTTACACCAGCACGTTTGCCGAGTTCGACCATGGTGCGTGCCAATTCACGTGCGTCATCAGGGTCACTCATGAATGCCCCTGATCCAGTCTTAACATCCAAAATTAGTGCGCTCGTTCCTTCCGCAATTTTCTTACTCATAATGCTTGATGCAATTAGAGGAATTGCTTGCACTGTAGCCGTGACATCACGAAGGGCATACAACTTTTTATCGGCAGGCGCTAGGCCTGCGCCAGCTGCACAAATCACCGCTCCAACATCTTGAAGAACTTTGAGCATTTCGTCGTTAGAAAGTGAAGCACGCCATCCAGGAATAGATTCCAACTTATCGAGGGTTCCTCCGGTGTGCCCGAGGCCACGACCTGATAATTGTGGAACAGCTCCTCCGCAAGCGGCAACAAGAGGAGCAAGAGGCAAAGTTATTTTGTCTCCAACTCCACCAGTCGAGTGCTTATCAACAGTAGGACGAGAAAGGGCTGACCAATTCATGCGCTCGCCAGAATTGATCATTGCATCAGTCCAGCGTGAAATTTCCCGCGAATTCATTCCATTCAAAAGTATTGCCATCAAGAGCGCTGACATTTGCTCGTCAGCTACAACTCCACGCGTGTAAGCGTCGATGATCCAATCAATGTGCGCATCTGAGAGCTCGTGCTTATCGCGCTTTGCACTAATTACTTCTACGGCTGCAAATGGTTCATTCATTTTCACTCCGATGTTCTTCAAGATCATCTGGGCCAAATGCCCAAGGCAATAGCGTGGACATTGGGGTAGGTCCATCGGGAGTCATGAAAAGGAGATCATTTCCACCATGCTCAAAAAGAAGTTGTCGGCAGCGTCCGCACGGAGAAAGAAAGTTTCCATTGCTGTCGACGCAAACAGCAGCGATTAAACGCCCGCCACCAGATGCGATGAGATTAGATACCAATCCACACTCGGCGCATAAACCTAAACCGTAGCTAGCATTTTCGACATTGCACCCAGCGACAATTCGTCCATCTGAGACAAGAGCAGCAACACCAACTGGAAATTTTGAGTAAGGCGCATACGCCTTCTTCATTATTTCTTTAGCTTGCGAGTGAAGTAAATCCCAATTGACCGTAGTCACTCTGTGAGGCCCGCCATTAAGCGACCGATGTACTGACGATCAGCCCCTTCTCCAGGAAGGATGGCAACAATCTTGCCTCCAAACATCACTGCAATGCGGTCTGAGAGCGAAAGAATTTCATCAAGCTCTGCTGAAACAAGAAGGACTCCAGCGCCAGTATCTCGCGCGCTTACAAGCTGGTTGTGAATGAATTCAATTGAACCAACATCAACACCACGAGTTGGTTGCGCAGCAACTACAACTTTGAGGTCCTGCGTAAGTTCTCTTGCCACAACAACTTTTTGCTTATTTCCACCAGAGAGCGAACTTGCTAAATTTTCGAAACTTGGAGTTCTAATATCGAACTCTTCCACCAGTTTTTCAGCATATGCATCCCTAACTTTGAAGTCACGGATTCCCTTTGTGGCGTATGGCTTTAAGTTGAATTGATTGAGAATTAGATTATCTGCAATTGAATAAGAAGCGACGAGTCCATCTTTTTCTCGATCTTCGGGAATATGTGAGACTCCCATGAGGTGGACTTGGCGAGGATCCATGTCAGGGGCAACGACTCCGGCTACTTTTACAGTCCCGGTCGTTCTATGTCGCATTCCGCAGATAGCTTCCACAAGCTCGCGCTGCCCATTTCCTTCGACGCCAGCAATTCCAAGAATTTCACCTGCATGAAGTTCTAGGGAGAAATTGGTAACAGCTTCGTGGCCCCGAGAATCCTTGACAGTCATATTCTCGACTGAAAGAACAACTTCGCCTGCTTTTGCGGGCCCTTTATCGACCTGGAGAACGACGTTTCGTCCAACCATCATTTGGGCTAAACCTTCTTCATCGGTTTCACTTGGCGTTGTTGCTCCAACTAGTTTTCCGTTTCGCAAAACGACAACTCGATCCGCAACTGCCATTACTTCGCGCAGTTTGTGCGTGATAAAGAGAACCCCGACACCGCTTGCGGCTAAATTACGCATTACTTCTAATAATTCGTCAATCTCTTGAGGAGTGAGCACCGCTGTTGGCTCATCAAGAATCAGCAAATCAATATCTTTGCGAAGCGCCTTAAGAATCTCGATGCGCTGTTGAATTCCTACAGGCAAATCTTCAACAACTGAATCTGGATCAACTTCAAGCCCATGACGCTTTGAAAGCTCAATAACCTCTTGTCGGGCAGCTTTCATACTCAAGAACATGCCTTTGTGCGGTTCATCTCCGAGAATAATGTTTTCAGTTACGGTCATAACAGGAACGAGCTGAAAGTGCTGGTGGACCATTCCAACGCCATGGCTAATAGCAGCAGCCGTATCTCCATAAGCAATGCTTTCGCCCTTGATTGTTATGGTTCCTGAATCAGGTCTAACCAAACCAAAAACGGCTTTTACCAAAGTAGATTTTCCTGCACCATTTTCGCCCAACAGCGCAACAATCTCACCTTTGTTTACATGAAGGGAGATATCGTCATTCGCCTTAACGCCAGGAAATGACTTACTTAGATTTGAAATATTAAGAAGCGTATCCATCTGTTTATGCCTCTTCCTTTTTATAGACTTTTCCTTCAGCTGCTGGAGGTCTCACTTTTCCTGCCGAGAAGACAAGAACCAAAATCGTGAATACGTATGGAAGAAGCGTGATGAATTGATTTGGAATATTGTTGACGCCAAATATTTGAAGTTGTGTAGAAAGTGCTTGTGCAAGGCCGAATAGGATTGCGGCAGCAAAGGCTCCCATTGGATTCCAGCGACCAAAAATCATGAGCGCTAGAGCCGTAAAACCGGCGCCTGCGGTGAATTCTTTGCTGAATGATCCAACAAGTTCTAAGCAAATGAATCCGCCAACTAGACCACCTATGGCTCCACCGAGAACCACGTTGATCATTCGCACCTTGATTACTGAAATTCCTGCAGTGTCTGCAGAACCTGGATTTTCACCAACAGATCTAGTGCGCAGACCCCAACGAGTCTTGTAGATCAGAACCCAAATTGCAGGGATAAGAATGAGGCCAAAGTATTGAATAGGACCTTGTTGGCTAAAGAAAGCATGGCCTATAAATGGAATTCTGGACAATATTGGAATATCGAAAATTGGCCAAGTGTTAGGAACCGTCGAACCTTCTTTGTATAAAAATGATGTAAGTCCCGAAGCAAGAATATTGATAATTGTTCCAGCAATGATCTGGTCCATCTGCCATTGAATTGTCATAAGTGCGTGTACAAAAGAAGTAAGCATTCCAGTGAGAATCGCAATTATGAGTCCGATAATTATGTTCTTTGTGTATGAAGCAACATAAAAACCTGTAAAACCGGAGAGAAGCATTGTTCCTTCGATGCCGATGTTAACAATGCCAGAACGCTCGCACATAATTCCAACCATCGATGCAAGAGCTAGAGGCATTCCAAAGCGCATTCCCGATGCAACTACAGAATTCGTGACATCGCCATTTGCCACATAGCAATAAATCCAAACTATAAGGACTGCTGCTGTGAGTAAGAACTTCCAAGATTTGATGTTGATGCTTCCGAATACTCTTTGCATTATGAACCCCATCCTGAGGTTGTAGTGATGGATTTGGAATTAGATCGGATGAGTTTTGCTAAGAATGGCGCCGTTGCAAAGAAAAGAACGAGTGCAAGGAGCAGATTAATTAGATCAGGTGAAACGCCCGCCTCAAACTGAATTGCCGATTGTGCTGAACGCATTCCGCCAATAAGAATTGCGCCAGGGATAATCGCGATTGGATTTGCTCGACCCAAAAGCGCGATAGTAATGCCGTCGAATCCGATGCCTCCGTAAAAGGTAGGCACAAAATATCCTGTGGTTTCAGAGCTAAAAAGCCCGCCCGTTAATCCAGCGATTGCCCCGCTTAGTAACATTCCAAGAACAATTGATTTCTTTACTGAGATTCCTGCATACCAAGCAGCGCTTCTATTGCGACCAACTGTTTCAAGTTCAAAACCTGTAGTGGTCTTCTTGAAAACCCAGCTGACGAATATCGCCAAAAGTACTGCTAATACAAAGCCTGTCGGATAGCCAAAGATATGGGGGAGTCTTGCTGAATGCAGCATGTCAGGAGTACGAGTGTTTGGTTGGCTCTTCAGTCTGAATTGATTTTGGGTGAGGTAGTCAACAATTGCAGCCATGATGCTATTGAGCATGATTGTCGAGATAACTTCATGCACGCCGCGAGTTGCTTTCAATAAGCCAGCGAATCCACCAACAAGTGCGCCACAAAGTGCTCCAAAGGCAAGTGCAACTGGAATATGAATGTACATAGGAAGACCATGAATTCGATAGCCGATGTACGTAGCAGCGAGAGCGCCACTTAATACTTGGCCTTGCGCGCCAATGTTGAATAAACCTGCTCGCAATCCAACGGTAATTGCCAAGCCAGACATGATGAGAATGCCCGCTTTACTCAATGTAGCCTGTAGGCCTGCGGTTGATTCGAAGCCTCGCACAATCAGTACGTGATAAGTCTGAACTGGGCTGTGCCCCTGGGCAGCAATCAATATTGCGCCGATTGCGAGAGCCACTAGTACAGATGCAAAAGGCACCAGAGCGTCACGCGTGATTTTTAGCTTCATCTATTGTCCGATTCGCCGTTGAAAAGTGAAAAGATCTTGAATTGAGAAATCGAGCAGTAGGAAAGAATCTTCCTACTGCTCGAATCTCTTACTTACTTTTTATTTATTACTTAACGCCGGTTGAAAGTGATCCTGCAAGGATCTTCTTTGCAACTGCAGCTACCTTTGCTTGTACAGCAGCAGGTACCTTGCTTGAGAGTGCGTGATATGGAGCGAAACCAACTTTTCCATATACGTTTCCGCCAGCAAATGTTCCAGCCTTGTAGCTCTTGACGAGGTCAGTTACGCCCGCACCAATTAGCTTTTCAGCTGAAGTTACGAGACATGCTTGAGCTTCTGGGACTGTGTTCCATTGATCAACGTCTACGCCGATACAGAACTTACCCTTTGCCTTTGCGATACGAGCAAGGCCACCGTTACCGGTTCCGCCGCCCGCAGCGAAGATCACGTCATAACCCTGTGAAAGGAGTTGTGCCGAGTTTGAAGCACCGAATGCTGGATCGCTAAATGCGTTGTCAGCAGCTGGGTGATAAATGATCTTTGTAACTGGGTACTTCTTCTTTAGTTCCTTAGCTGCATATGCAACACCATTCTGGAAACCAGCGGCATAACGGTAAACAGGAGGAATGTTCATTCCAACAACTGCGCCAGTCTTACCTGTCTTGGTCAAGTAACCAGCAAGGTAACCAACGATGAAGCCAGCTTGATCTTCATGCCAGTTTAGGCCAGCAAGGTTTGGAGTTGTCTTTGTTGTATCAAGGAACTGGTCAACACCAATGAACTTGATATCTGGATACTTTGCAGCTGCAGCAACTGTTGCGTTAGCTTCTAGGAATCCAACAGTAACAATTACGTTGTAATGCTTTGCTGCGAATAGGTCAATGTTGTTGCCGTATTCAGTATCTGTTGCAGCGTTTGACTCGATGTAGTTAGCAATTCCGCCAACAGCCTTAGCTCCGGCTTGTGCGCCTTCCCATGCTGCTTGGTTGAATGACTTATCTGTAACGTGACCGATGTCTGTAACAACACCAATACAGGTAACGCCAGCTGTTCCACACTTTGAATCATCATTTGTAGCAGCCATTGATGCTGGCGCTGCAAATCCGAGTACTGCAAGCGCAACAGCTGTTGCACCCGCTACTAAACTCTTCTTCATAAAGCTCCTCTCGAGGGTGTAAGAAATGCAAGAAGGAGTAGGCGGGGAAATTCCTAAACTCTCAGCTTAATTGCAAACCTATCACTTAGATGTTTCTTTAACTACCAGCCAGGATTAACAGAATTACCACCATCAAGGGTCAGCACTTCCCCAGTAATCCAAGGTGCCATAAGAAGAAATTTTGCTGCTTGCGTCACATCAGAGGGCTCGCCCATCCTGGAAAGTGGTGTGTTTTTCTTCCATGAGGCGGTTCCTTCTGGCCAAGAACTCTCAATTCCAGGTCGAGAGATTAAACCTAGGCGAAGAGCATTTGTTCGAGTAGTTGAAAGTTCAATCGCTGCTGATCGCGTGAGCGCTTCAAGAGCGGATTTGGAAGCTCCGTAAATTAGGTGACCTTTTCGTGGGCGAATCGCTTCAATTGACGTAATCGCCAGAATCGATTGCACAGCCCAAGAACTCTTTGCACAGTAGGCATAAATTTCAGCAATGGAATTGAAGTTAACTTGCATCATCGAGGCGATTGCTTCAGGGGTGAGTGAAGAAAGTTCGGCAACAGATTGATCAGCTGCATTATTAATAATGTAATCAACTTTCGCGCCTGCGGACTCGAGAGATTCCAGATACGCAGTTGGACCGCCCACAACGGATAAATCGCATTCATTTCTAGTTGGAGCAAGAACATTCGCTCCTTCTGCCTCAAAGAAAGACTTGAGGTGCTGGCCAATGTATCCAGAGGCGCCAGTTAAAAGAATGGTTGATTGATTATTCATGCATTAACTCCGGCACTAGAGGGTCTATTTCTTTCCAGCTATTAAAACTTTCTCGCGACAGTAAAGTCATGGCCGAGAATGGTGGAGCTAGGAAACACAAGACTAAAGAGAATTCGCCCGTACTTCGAGCGGCCATCCAGGTGTTGGGCTCGATAGAGCTCTGGAATTCACCGACCTCGCCTCCGAGGAGAACCATCTGGTGGGGTGCTGAATCTATCTTTGTGAAGAGTTCGACTGGAGATCCATCTAGAAAGACCCAAGTCTCGCGCTCACTTAATTTGTGCCAAGCCGAAAATTGCTGAGGTTCCATCAGAAAATATATAGCGTTGCCGAAACCATCCCTGTGGGTTGTCGCAAAATATCCACCTTCTCCTTCCAAATGTTCGAGATGGAGTTTTTCGATTGCTTCTTGAGCGTTCTTAAATTGCATTTGGTTGCACCTTGAGCTCTTCGAGAACCTTCACTCGCTCTGCAACTCGTTTACGCAAATCTTGCTCATCAATCTGAACAGGCTTCCTAAAATCAACTACGCGATTGCCATCTACCCAGACATCGCTTACATCTGATCGTCCTGCGGCAAAGACCAAAAGAGCCGCAACATTGTGAATTGGAGTCAGATGAAGCGCTGTTAAATCGATAGCAATTATGTCTGCGCGCTTTCCGACTTCAAGACTTCCAACTAAATGATCGATTCCGATTGCTTTTGCTCCGTCGATGGTTGCAGCACGAACAATTTGAGAAGGTCGAACATCAGCCGGGGAGTGCTTAAGTGAAATCATGTGCGCGGCTACTCTCATAACAATCCACATATCTAGATCATTGCTTGACGAACATCCATCAGTTCCAAGGCCCACAGTTAGTCCACGTTCACAATAATTTAAGTAGTCTGCAACTCCGCTTCCTAACTTCAGATTGCTACTTGGACAGTGAGCTACTGCAGTCTTGTGCGATTGAGCGATTGCAACATCACTTTCCGACAAGTGAACACCGTGACCAAAAACAGTTGGGACATCAAGTATGCCGGTATCGCGGCAGACTTCGGTTGGGGATTTCTTGTATCTCTCTGCAACCATATTGTTTTCATTCAAAGTTTCAGAGACATGAAGATGAATTCGCGCACCAAGTTCCGCTGCGAGATCAGCCACTTCGCGTAAATGTTCAGGTGAATCGGTATAGGTACTGTGCGGCATAAAATAGGTAGGAATTTCTGGCCCACCAATTTCTTTGAGTATCGCTGGCCACTTCCGACCGAACTCCATTCGCTCTTCCCACTGCAGGCCATCTAGGCCAGGGAAGTCGAAGAAGATTGGTCCAGCCACATGTCGAAGTCCTACTTTTACTGCCGCCGCATGAGTCGCGTCAGGATTCAAGTACATATCTAAGACTGTTGTAGTTCCACCCTTAAGTGCTTCAGCAGCGCCAAGTTCGGTTCCAAGTGCCGCTGTCGGCTTGTCCATGATTGCACCTTCGGCCGCCCACACAAGCTCGAGAAATCCATCAAGATTTACGCTCTCGGCCCAACCGCGCAACAAAGTCATTGCTAGGTGTGAATGCGTATTTATCAAGCCAGGCATTATTAATCGATCCTTGCCGTCGTAAATATCATGAATGTCTTGCGGCAAAGTGTCGGGATTGATGGATTCGATTACTCCGTCACGAACGACAATATTTGCACCTTCCAAAATGGAATCTTCTCCATTGACGGTATAAACGTATTTCGCGTTTTTTATTATGAAAGACATCTGCGATATCCGATCTAGATTCTGGTAATTGCGCGGTCGAAGATATCAATCACTTGCTTTGTGCAAGTCGCTAGCACCTGCGAAATATCCTCCATTGTAATTTTTTGATCAGAAACTCCAGCCGCAGGATTCACGCACAGGGCTATTGAGGCATAACGAAGCCCTGCTTCACATGCAAGAGTTGCTTCGGGGCAGCCGGTCATTCCTACGACAGTTGCGCCAGAAAGCGCGGCTAATCTAATTTCTGCAGGTGTCTCAAACCTTGGACCATTGAAGCCTGCATAAATTCCATTTTGTTTTACTTGAATTCCAATTTCGGCAGCGCTGCTTGTCAGCACCTCTCCCATTTCACGATCGTAGGCATCTGCTACGTCAATATGTTGAACCCCTCCAGGCTGCACACCATCGAAGAATGTGTTCTCTCGGCCCGAAGTGAAGTCGATGAAATCGCGAATGATTTGCAAGTCGCCAGCTTTGAGCGCGGGATCAATGCTTCCGACAACGTTGATACTCAAAATTTTTCGTATACCTAGCTCCTTGAGGGCTTGAATATTTGCGCGGTAATTCACCTTGCTTGGCGGGACACTGTGGTCCACCCCATGGCGAGTCACAAACTCGATGGGTACACCATTCCAATTGCCTGATGTGATGAGTGCATCGCCATAGACGCTGCTAACTCGTCTTGGAGTATTTCCTTCTAAGGCCGGCAAGGAATAGAAGCCGGTGCCAGCAATGATTCCAACAGTTTCCATAACTTTAATCTACTGCGTATCACGGCTATTATTACGGTCTTCAGATGGGTCAATAAGAGCTTCAAGTAGGGGGTTTTGTGGGTCGCAAGCAAACCGCTTCTACTTGGGTATGCGGAAATTCAGGAGCGTTACTTCGATGACGAATCCTGTATTTTTCCAAGAAATATTTTCGCGCTACCTCGGAGAATCAGGTTGGCACGGCGTTGATGCTCTTGCTTACAAAGATGAAGATGGAAATCCATCATTTAAACATGTAACACGCATGAAGCTTGTCGCAGAAGGCTCTCCTGACGGCACTGAACTTCGATATTTTGAAATTGGAGTAGGTGGCCACACGACTCTTGAGAAACATGAACACACTCACACCGTGATCCCAATCAAGGGCGAAGGCGCGATTCTCGTTGAAGATCGTGTGCTCGAATTGAAGACAAATGATGTTGTGTATGTTCCAACGTGGGCATGGCACCAAGTTCGCGCAGTAGGAAACGAACCGTTTGGGTTTTTGTGCATCGTTAAAGTTGAACGCGATCGCCCAACACTTCCAACAGCCCAAGAAATAGAAGAGCTGAAACTAAATCCAGAGATCGCTCAATTCATCAAACCGCGAGCAGTTAACCCTTAAATTTATTTAATTGGCGGACGTGCGCCAACACCTGCAATACAAATACTTGCCCGCGTGATTCCGCTTCTCATTGCAAGTTCAAGATTTGGTTCATTAAACCAAGCCGACATAAATCCTGCCGTGAATGCATCGCCTGCTCCGGTTGTATCAATAACTTCGACATTGTCAGCGGGAACTTCAACAATCATTACATGTTCAAAAATTGCTATAGCGCCTTTGTCTCCACGTTTCACGATTACAAGGGGAGTCAGCGCTGCAAGATTAACGAGAGCGCCCTCAACGTTTGTTTCACTTCCTATGTACAAAGCTTCTTCTTCGTTCAAGATTAAAACGTCGGCAAGTTGTAACCACTCAGCTAAGAGAGAAGGCGGAATATTTCTCAGCGCACCTACGGTGCCAGGATCCAACACGATTGGGATATTGAAATCCTTAAGCTGTTGAATCATTTCCATGACATTTTTGCGGGATTTTGGATTAATGAGCGCGTAACCGGACAAGTAAGCGGCGCTGAAATGTTCGAGCGGTGGCAGGTCGGAAGTGCTTAGGCCTGAATTGGCTCCTGAATCAGGGAACATCGTGCGATCACCGGCTTCGTTTACCAAAATAACGACTACGCCGCTTTTTTCCCCACTTGCGCGCGTTCCGCTATGCCGAACGCAATAACGATCGAGTTCTTCGTGCAGAAACTCGCCATTGAGATCATCTCCAGCTCGAGAACAGAGAAAGACGTCATCTCCAAGAGAGGCTAGCCAGGTGGCTACATTCGCTGCTGCACCGCCACCATGTGTGGAAATGCTCGCACGGGTATCCCCGCCAACATGAATCTCGGAGTCAATGACGACGCTGACATCCAACATGATGTCACCGATGCAGAGGAAGTTATGCATATAAGTTAGAGAGCTAGTGCAATCTCGGCTGCAAGTTTTGAATTCGACTTAATAATTTCCACATTTACATCCAAGCTCTTTCCTTCACTCACGCGGTGAAAGTATTCCAAGAGAAAGGGAGTTACTGCTTTGCCAGTGATGTGTGAAGCAGTGGCTGCTGCCAGACCATCGGCAAGAAGTTTGTCGTGTAAGGAACGATCCAGCTCAACTTTTACCGGGTTTGTAACAATCACTGCAGTTTCGGCTGTTTGAACGGAAGAGCGCTGGTTCCAAATCGCAGCGATGTCTACAGCTGATTCAACGCGATGCTCAATTTCAAAACCTGACTCCGTCAAATAAAATCCAGGAAACTTATTTGTTTTGTAACCCAGGACTGGGACGGCAAGTGTTTCCAGTCTTTCCAGAGTCGCCTCAACATTCAAAATAGATTTAACGCCTGCACAAACAATCACAACTGGAGTAATTGACAATCCCCGCAGATCGGCAGATTCATCGAATCCATCGCCACGGTGAACTCCGCCTAGACCGCCTGTTGCGAATACTGAAATTCCACCCATGGCAGCAATATGCGCAGTAGCGGCAACTGTTGTTGCAGCGCTCTTCTTCGTGGCAGCAAGAACTGCCAAGTCTCGAGTAGAGGCTTTTACAACACCATCTTCATTTGCAATTCGGTCTAGCTCATTTGCTTCTAGTCCAACGTGAATTTCACCGTCAATGATTGCGATTGTCGCAGGAACTGCCCCTGCTGCGCGGATGATCTCTTCAACCTCTTGCGCAACGATGAGATTGCGTGGGCGAGGCAGGCCATGGCTAATAATCGTGGATTCAAGAGCGACTATTGGTTTCTTACTTTCAATCGCAGCCGCAACTTCTTTGGAGTAATGAATCATGGCTTCAGATTACAGTCAGAAAGTGATGACAGGCTAACTTGTTGGAAATAGGCTAGTGAGATGGCTTATAACGTTGAGAAGATTCGTGAAGATTTTCCTTCGCTCCAATCCGGAACGGCATACTTCGATGGACCTGGCGGGAGCCAAACACCTTCGCCTGTTGCCGAAGCCATCAAAGCCGCGTTGTTGGCTCCACTCTCCAATCGAGGAGTTACAACCGCGTCAGAGCAGAACGCTAATGAAATTACCCTTAACTATCGGGCTGCTGTCGCCGACTTGGTCGGAGGAGCAGCCGGCGGAGTGGTCTACGGGCGCAGCTGGACGCAACTTGTTTACGATTTTTCTCGCACTCTTTCAAAGTCTTGGGGCCCAGGCGATGAAATAGTTGTTTCGAATTTGGACCATGACTCAAACATACGTCCTTGGATTCAGGCAGCCGAGTCTCGAGGAGCAACTGTTAGATGGGCGAAATTTGATTTAGAAACGGGCGAGCTCTCAGTCGAAGCGGTTGCACAACAACTAACTAGCAAAACTAAGTTTGTTTCTGTAACTGGCGCGTCAAATGTACTTGGGACAAAGCCAAATCTGGCGGGCATTTCCGAAGAAGTTCACAAAGCTGGTGCACTATTCGCAGTTGATGGAGTCCACCTAACTCCCCATTCACCAATTGACGTACAAGCTTTCGGGGCAGATTTTTTCGGATTTTCTTCTTACAAGATGCTTGGTCCGCATTGTGGCGCAATGATTGCGAAGCCAGCGCTTTTGGAATCACTACGAAACGACAAATTACTTCCTTCAACAATGGATGTCCCGGAGCGATTTGAATTTGGAACACTCCCTTACGAAATAATGGCGGGAGCGACAGCTGCAATTGATTACACAGCCAGCCTTGATGCTGAAGCCGTCGGTACGCGGCGCGAAAGAATTCTTATGAGCATGAAGTCACTTGAAGAGTACGAAAAAGATTTGTTTACCTATCTATTAAGCGAAATTGCAATGGTTCCCGGATTTAAGAGCTTTGGGCATGCAACTGACCGAACCCCTACGCTTTTCTTTCAGATTGGAAAGAAAGAAAGTGTGGCAATTTACAAGGCGTTGGCTGCGGAAAAAATTAATGCACCGGCAAGCAACTTCTATGCTCTTGAATGCTCGCGAGTCCTTGGCCTTGGCGATTTAGGGGCTGTGCGCGCAGGATTAGCACCCTATTCGACTCACGAAGATGTTGATCGGCTAGTGAGCGCACTCAAGAAAATTGCGGATTAGACCCAAAGTGATGCCATTCGCTACTATTCGCGGGCTGCAAATAACAACCTGGCTGGTTGCCCGAGCGGCCAATGGGAGCGGACTGTAAATCCGCCGGCAACGCCTTCGAAGGTTCAAATCCTTCACCAGCCACCAAGTGATATAAATATTCTCTTTAAAAAGAAAAAGCCCCCTCGAATTTTCCGAGGAGGCTTTTTCTGTTACTTATTTATTAGTGCGAAACGGTCCTGCTGTTCCATTCTTCAAGCGGGAACGAAGTGCTACGAAATACCAAACTGCAGCTGCAAGCTCGAAGTAGATTGTCATCTTTGCAACAACATGGCTTCCGGCCGGGAGTGTCATACATAGGACTACAACAATCGCCCATGCAATTCCAACAATGCTCCAAGGCACAAGTTTCTTGCCCATGTCATAGTAATTTGAAGGAGCACTTGGAATTTTGTTGTTACGAGCTCCAATGACAGTTGCAACAAGAACCGAGCCATAAGTCACGTAAAGAACGACACTTACGATTCCAAGCACCTGAGACGCAATTCCTGATGATAGGAATGTGACGCCTATTGCAAAAGCACCTACGAGAACTACTGCAGCGATAGGGGTCTTGGTCTTTGGATTAACTTTTGAGAAGACCTTTGAGAACGGAAGCATGTTGTCGCGAGACAATGAATAGCAAGTGCGAGTCGCAACAGTTACATTTGCAAGCAAGCAAGAAAACATCGAAACGAAACAGACAACCTGCAAGATGAATCCGCCAGCTTGTCCAAAGTGAGCTTTGAAAATTGAGATCATTGGATTCGATGACGTTGAATTTACGGTATCGCCGATTTTGCCCGGAATCGCCATCGCAAAGATCGCGAAAACACCAAGCCCAGCAAGACCTGAAACGATAACCGAACGCTTCATTGCTTGAGGAGCAACCTTGCGAGGATCATGCGTTTCTTCTGCAAGGTCAGCTGAACCTTCCCAGCCAGCAATTGTCCAGATCGGTAGTAAAAGCGCGGTCGCGATTGCGGTGATGTTGATCTTTCCGCCGGTTGATGAACCATGTTGGAAGAGGATGCTTGCCCCCTGCTTATGAGCAAAGAATGCAATACCGATTCCAAGTATTGCAGTAAGTCCGATTGTTCCTACGAGTTCAACAGCAGCTCCGCCATTATTGATTCGAGCAGTAAGTCTGATTGAAATTATGTTTACTACAACCGCGAAAATAATTCCAATTCCTGAAAGCATAATGATGTTGGCATGAGTTGGATTGTGCCAAAAATCAGGTGCGAACACTGAAGCGAGGGCAACAGCGATACCAGCGGATCCTACAAACTGGCATAGAAGTGCATTCCATCCAGTGAACCAACCAAATGTCGGATTCGTGAGGCGAGATGCCCAATGGTAGGCATATCCAGTAATTGGTAGTCGAACAGCCAGATGACCATAGACTGAAGCGAGCAGTAGGGTTCCTGCAATAACAGGTAACCAGAGCCAGATCGCGATTCCACCAATTGTCTGAAATGGTTGCGCGAAGAGGGTAAATACAGTTGTTGTAACGCTAATCATGGAGAAAGCTAGAGCGAAGGATGAGAATCCACCCATAGTGCGTTGAAGCTCTTCTTTATAACCGAAGGCGCTCAGCGCCTTATCTTCCTGGATATCTTGATTGTCATTAAACGGCATTTGTACTCCTCTTGATTTGGAAAACGAGTAAAAATAACTTTTATTTGTTAGGGATTAGCCAGAAAATTCTGCTAACGGAGGCGACGATATTAAGTTTTGTGTTCCGACGATTTTTCAATCCATGTACGCACCACCATTAACGGAGATGGCTTCTCCGGTAATAAAGCTTGAATCGCTGCCCGCCAAGAAAGCGATAACTCTGGACACATCTTCTGGAGTCTCTAAACGAGCTAATGGCGTGTCATTGATCCAAAGTTTCTTGACACTTTCTGGATCACTGCCGCGAAGTTCTGCTTCCCACGCCAACTCACGGTCCTGCATCGGTGTTGCTACGAAACCTGGGCAGACGCAATTCACGAGAATGCCATGAGGAGCTAATTCAAATGCCATCGATTGTGTTAAACCAAGAACGGCAAATTTGCTTGCCACATAATCAGCCAAGAATGGAACGCGTCCTTGCTTGGCTGCCATGGATGCCGTATTAATAATGCGACCTTTGATTCCCAGCTCAATCATTGCGCGCGCTACTGCTTGGCCGCAAAAGAAGATTCCATAGGTATTTACTTCAAAAGTCTTTCGCATGTCCGCAGGAGAGATGTCTACGAATTTCTGCATTTTTGAAATACCGGCGTTAGAAACCCAGACATCAATTTGTCCGTGTTTTGCGACGATGATGCTGACCAAGTTGGTTGAAGATTGAGGGTCGGTTACATCAAGAACCGCTGCTTCCGCAGAACCGATCTCGAGAGCAACTTTCTTTGCGCTTTCCAGATTTACATCCGTGACAATCACGTAGTAACCACGCGCACCCAATTCGCGAGCGGTCGCTGCACCAATTCCAGATCCTGCACCAGTAACCACGGCAATTTGTTTCGTCATCTATTTTCCTTATCTCGTTTGGGCAAGTCTGTGGGAAACGTTTATGGTCGATTGTTGAAGTTCTTTGTACATCTCAAAACGATCTGAGTAGAGAGATTCATTCTTAAGGTTAGGTTCGATGACCTCACCTGCTTCAAGAGCACCTTTTACGAAATTCCAATCAGCGATTGATCCATTTCCAATTCCAGCAGCCACTGCTGCGCCGAAAGAGGCGCCAGGGTGATTGATGATTGAGGTCAGATTCCGGCCAAGTACATCTGCGAGAATTTCTCGCCAAAGGCGAGATTTCGATCCGCCATTTGTGACTGTGCAATTCCCAATCACAAGGCCACCCTCTGCAAAGACGTCGAAATGCTGCTTAAATCCGAAAGCGATTGCCTCTAGGAATGAACGATGCAAATCGCCGCGAGTAGTTCCAAGATGCAGTCCGGCAATTACTCCTCGCAAATCCGGATCGTGCAGAGGTGATTTTTCGCCAAGAAAATATGGAAGTGCCAGCAAGCTGCCAGGTTTGCTTAAAGCAGCTTCAGTGTCTAGAAGTTGAACATCGACATCCCCGAGCAAATGTTGCTCCCATCGCAAGACCGAGCCGCTCGTAGCCATGCAACCATTTGGAAGCCATTTTCCTTCAATAGGGTGAGCATCTAAATAGAGCCGAGGATCAATAAAGAATTCATCGCTGACAGCGAGGATGTCCCCAGCGCCGCCAAGTTTCACAAGGCAATCCCCGTGAGTTACAAGTCCAGCGCCGTATGCAGATAAAACGTGATCAGCTCCACCAACATAAATTTCAGTACCCTGGATTAGCCCTGTATCGGCTGCCGCCCGTGCATTAATGGCTCCTACCAATGTGCCAGATCGCTTTGGCGCCAAGAGTTGAGGCCAAGAAATTTCTGTAGCTTCCAAAATTGGAGCGAGTGGATTTTGATCCCAACCGTAGAGTCCGCTTTCGATAGCCCAATTAAGTTCGACATGAGGTTCTGCACCAAGCTTCAGTGCCATCCAATCGTAAGAACCCATAATCATCTTTGTGTTCTGCCAATTTTCTGATTCGTTTTCTGCGAGCCATAAAGCAGTTGGAGCAACGGATTGTTGAGTGAGCTGAGAGCCAGTCAGCGAAAGAAAATCAAAACCATTTAGTTTCTTCGAAAGTAATTTAATTTGGTCCGTCGCACGTGCATCGTTTTGCAACATTGCCCTGCGGAGTGAATTTCCATTGGCGTCGGTAATTACTACCGCAGGGACCATTCCTGAAATGGCAACGGCGCTGATATCTGAAGCGTCACATTTCGCTTCAGATATCAATTCCGTTACCGCTTTACAAAGTGAACTCCACCATTCATCAGGGTCTGCTTCTGACCATCCGGGTTTGTCGCTAAAAAGTTGAAGCGGGTGAGAAGAGGTGGCAACAATTCCCGTTTCAGGGTGAAGCAAGATTGACTTCAGCCCGGATGAACCCAAGTCCACACCGAGAAGAAGTCCGCTCTTTGAATTAGGCACTTCTTGCCGCATCTATAAATCGTTTTGCGCGCTCTGGATCTACTTCATTCCAGGTGTAACCATCACGCTTTAAGTCACTTCCAACAATGCAACCATCTGCGTACTTAAAGAATTCTTTGATTGTTCCTGCTTTTGCACCAGTATTGAGCAGAACCGGAACATCTTTATCCACGGCTTCACGCACATCCGCGACTGTTCGCACATCTGGTTCGCTACCTGCCATAGGG
This sequence comes from uncultured Actinomycetes bacterium, assembly GCA_903898555.1. Taxonomy (GTDB): domain Bacteria; phylum Actinomycetota; class Actinomycetes; order Nanopelagicales; family Nanopelagicaceae; genus PALSA-747. The sequence goes on along the minus strand of CAIUFY010000099.1, from coordinate 1,768 downwards.
CCTGAAACCAAGATGACGTCGGGCAAACTTGAAACCAGCGTAGATTTGGCCATTTGCGCAGGAGTGCGTTGACCAATATTTGATGCAAATTCAGGCGTTATATTTGCAAAGATGGCAAGGTCGTCGCGACCAAACGCACGGCGATTTCGAAGCAACGTAGCGGCATCAGGTTGCCACAAGCCCATGTCAGATTCCCAAGTTCCGGTAATAACTTCACGCATAAACGAAGCACTACTTCCAATCGCGATTGCCATGGCGCACTGCTCGTCCCAAAGAAAATCTACGCCAAAGGGAATATCCGTTGGCTTGCATTCTGTAACCACGCGAGTCATGACTGCCGATGCCTCAAGTCCAGCATTTAATTGGTATGGACGATCTCCCTCGTTGCAGAAAAGAATTGCATCAAAGCCAGCCTTCAGAAGTTGCTCCGTATCGCGCTTTACATGGTCGATCAATCCCTGGATGCCAGCAGCGGCATCATAAAGTGGCGTTCCTGGAAGTGGGGGAACGTGTGCCATTGCGATTAATGGTTTATTTACTGACGGGAATATTTTCTTGAAGCGGGACATTACTTGCCTTCCTTAGCGATTGGTTCTACATGGATTACATCTATTCCTGCACGTTTAATCTTTTTAATCTCATCACTAGATGGCGCTGCGTTTGTCACAAGAATGTCTACTTCTTTAAGTCCAGCAACTGAAGCAAATGCAATCTTTCCGATTTTGGATGCATCGGCAAGAACAATGACTCGGCTGGCAGCTTTAATTGCTTCCTGCTTCACACGCGTGTCTTCAAGGTTATATTCGGTTAAACCTTTAAGTGCAGATATTCCCGCGACGCCAAGAAAGACTGAATCGCAATTTAAATCAGCGAATGAACCTTCTGCTCGAGCTCCAATCAAACTTAGTTCACCTTTGCGCACAACTCCGCCTGTGACGATTGTCCGAATTTGAGGTTTGTTAGTTAATTCGGTCGCGATGCGCAGTGAACTGGTAATTACGGTAAGTGCGAGCTTGGGATTGATAGCTCTGGCCATTTCCAACGTTGTCGTGCCCACGTCAATGATTGCCGTCTCTCCGTCAGCCAGAAGTTCTGCCGCTGCGCGCCCAATTCGAACTTTCGCATCGTGCTCCTGGTTTGCCCGAAGAAGTATGGGAGGTTCATAAGAGCGGCTTTGAGCCGCAATGGCTCCACCTCTAACACGTCTGGCATGGCCCCCAAATTCCAAGGCTTCCAAATCGCGACGGATGGTCATTTCTGACAAATCGAACTCTTCAGCCAGATCCGAGATGCTCGCTTGCCCAGTGGAATTGAGTTTTGCAAGGATTCTGGCTCTGCGTAGGTCCGAACTCATTCACAGAGGTTATTCTGCTAATTCACAAAAAACAACAGTATTTTGTTAATTTTTCACATAAATTAACATCCTATTTACGATCATCTTGGGTCGAAGGTACGTCTTTCTTCCAGCCACCATCTCTAGGCTCGTACTATGTTTTATCTGGCGCGGACAGACCGTTTCCTCTTGATTGGCTATGCTCAATAAGTGCGAATCGCGACCTGGAATATCTTGCATGGCGAGCTCCTAAATTCAAATAATCTCAAGGGCGCCGCGGCAGTGTTCTCGGAATGTGTTGCCGAGCTTGATGTTGAGTTATTGGCCTTGCAGGAAGTGGATCAACGTTATCCGAGATCGGGGAATCTGAATCAAACTCAAATTGCGGCGTCTGCAATGAAGACGCCTCATTGGGCTTTTGCTCCAGTTTTTTAT
>CAIUFY010000098.1 GCA_903898555.1 uncultured Actinomycetes bacterium | reverse complement strand
GTCTCTCGTCAAAAGAAGAGCAAAGGGGTCAAGTACTACGGACCTTTCGCGCATGCATGGGCTCTTCGAGCGACATTCGACACTTTGTTGAGAATCTACCCATTGCGCACCTGCAGTGATTCAAATTTTGATCGTGCTGCAAAGAATAAGCGTCAGTGCCTTCTTGGCGATATAGGGAAGTGTTCTGCGCCATGTGTAGGTTGGATCTCTCAGGAAGACCATGCTGCGATGGCGAATAGATTGGCAGACTTCTTCTCATCCGACACCATCGACATAACAACACAGGTCGAAAATGAAATGTTAAAGGCTTCGGAGAATCAGGAATTTGAACGAGCGGCGTCATTGCGTGACCAATTGACGGCAATTAGAAAATCAAATGAAACAACGAGCGTTGCACTCTCTGAAAATATTTCCGCTGATGTGATTGCCATATATGAAGATGTAACGCATGCCGCGGCCTCGCTCTTTTCAGTACGAAAAGGTCGAATCGTTGCATCTCGTTCATGGGTGATAGACCTCTCAAATGTACTTGAAGACGAGGAAGTTGTCGGAGCCACTTTGTCCAAGATTTACGCAGATCAACTCCCTCCGGGTGAGATTTTGGTGGATAGGCAAATCGGGAATCCGCTTCCGTATGAGGAGTTGCTTACCGATATCTCAGGTCACAGAGTGCGAATCACTACTCCAGTTCGTGGCGACAAATTTGAGTTAATCCAAACTGTTAAGCGAAACGCTCATCAAGCTCTTATCCAATACCTTTCAAAACGTTCGAGCGATACCGCTGTTTCAGGGAAAGCCTTGGAAGAGATTTCTGAGTTGCTCCAACTTCCTGAACTGCCATTGCGCATTGAATGCTTCGACATCTCAAACATTCAAGGAAAACATATGGTTGCCTCTATGGTTGTCTTTGAGGACGGTCGAATAAAGAAGAGTGATTATCGTCGTTTTGCTATTTCTGATGATGAAAATTTTGACGATACTCGAGCCATGCATCACGTCATCACTCGACGAATGAAGAGATACCTAGCCGAAAAAGAGATTGACTTAGATGAGTTGCGAGTGGATGGGGGAGCGCGTCCAAAATTTGCATACCCACCTCAGCTCATCGTTGTAGACGGTGGGCAGCCCCAAGTTGCAGCGGCGCAACGAGCGCTGGCCGAATTAGGAATTTCAGATGTTGCCCTCTGTGGGTTAGCAAAGCGACTAGAAGAAGTCTGGCTTCCTGACTCATCTGACCCAGTGATTTTTCCCAGACACAGCGAAGGTCTCTACTTGTTACAACGGATTAGAGATGAAGCCCATAGATTTGCAATCACATTCCATCGCAGCAAGCGATCCAAGGTGATGCTTGAATCCCTACTAGATGAAATTCCTCATTTAGGAGATGTAAGAAGCAAAGCCCTATTGGCCAGATTTGGTTCTGTTGCAGCACTAAAGAAAGCTCCACTTTCGGATATTTCTGCAGTTCCGGGGATTGGCGAAAAGATTGCAACCCTCGTCTTTGAGCATCTTCAAGATGCTGACCCAACTGTTGATATCTCGACGGGTGAAATTCTGGAGTAGCCCCTCGTAATAAGGCATGATTGGCACATGACAAGTGAAGTCGTCGTAGTAACGGGAATGAGTGGCGCCGGACGATCAACGGTCGCGCACGCGATGGAAGATCTTGGTTGGTATGTCGTCGACAATCTACCGCCAGCTCTCCTGTCGAATCTCTGTGACATGGCCGCAAAAACGGTTACGAATATGGCTGTAGTAATTGACGTCCGAGGTCGCCAGTTCTTTGATGATCTAAATGTGGCACTCTCTGAAATAGGTGAACGCGGAATCGCGCGAAGAATCCTATTTGTGGACGCGGCAGACGACGTACTAATTCGAAGATTTGAATCCACGCGTAGGCCGCACCCATTGCAAGGTGCTGATCGAATTGTTGATGGGATAACAAAGGAGCGCGATCGACTCCGAGAGATTAGGTCTATAGCCGACATTGTTATTGATTCCTCCGCTCTAAATATTCATCAGTTAGAGAAGAAGATAGAAGAACTCTTTCACGCTGATGGCAGCGCAGATCTGCGAGTAAATATTCTCTCCTTTGGGTATAAGTACGGTATCCCTGTTGACGCGGATTTAGTTATGGATTGCCGGTTTATTCCAAATCCTCATTGGATTCCAGAATTACGTCCGCTAAACGGATTAGATAAACCGGTGAGTGAAAATGTTCTAAGTGCGAATAACGTTCAAGAATTTCTGACTCGTTACCAGGCACTTTTTGAAACGATGTCTAAGGGTTTTGTTTCGGAGGGAAGAAAGTATTTAACTCTTGCTGTTGGCTGCACTGGTGGAAAACATCGAAGTGTCGCAGTTGCAGAAGAGTTGGTGCGCAGATTTAACTCGCAAAAGGCGGCAGGGGAACATTCAATTTCTGCTGCATCGATCCACAGAGATCTTGGTAGGGAGCTATGAGTTTTAGTGGAAAATAACCCCAAGCTAGTTTGCCTGGGCGGAGGACATGGACTGGCTGCAACTCTGACCGCGGGGCGCACACTCACAAGTGATATCACTGCCATCGTGACCGTCGCAGACAACGGTGGTTCTAGTGGAAGACTTCGCGAGGAGTTTAACTTTCTTCCCCCGGGTGATCTACGAATGGCTCTTGCTGCACTTTGTTCTGCCGATGAATGGGGTAAGGATTGGGCTGACATTTTGCAATATCGATTTACAAGTGATGGTCCGATGAATGGACATGCCCTTGGGAATTTACTATTAACAGCGCTCTGGGATCGCGATGAAGACCCTGTTGCTGGTGTCGCTCGAGTCGGTGAATTACTAAAAATCGTTGGTCGCGTATTACCTATGGCGCTTGAGCCCCTTGATATAGAAGCCACATTCAATACCGCTTCGGGTCGCTCTATTGTTCGCGGGCAGGTACAAGTAGCGACTGCGAAAGGACACATCGAATCGTTGCGACTGATTCCAGATGCACCGCGTGCGACGCCTCAAGCGCTAGATGCAATTTTAGAAGCTGAGTGGTTGACCTTTGGTCCAGGTTCATGGTTTAGCAGCGTTATGCCGCACTTCCTATTGCGGGAACAGTTGGCAGCAATTGAAAAGTCCGCAGCAAAGAAAATAGTAATCTTCAATCTCCCGGAGCCAAGTAGCGAGAAAGAATTTGCCGGCGTCAGCGCTGAGGAGCATCTTGAATTGATTCTTTCGCATTTGCCGAATTTTCATCTTGATTTTGCAATCGCCGATCCCTCCTCATTGGGCGAGGCGAGCAGGCTTCAACGCGTGGTTGAGGGTTGTGGGGGAAAGCTCGTTGTAGCTCCCGTTGCCAAGAGTCCAGGCTCCTTCCATCATGATCCAAAGAAATTGGCATCGGCTTTCAGCCACATTTTTGCCTGATGTTTGCTTAGATACTCGCATGGCAATGACAGCATCAGTAAAAGATGAATTGAGTCGACTCTCAATCACAAAACCATGCTGTCGCAAGGCAGAAGTTTCAGCAATCTTGCGATTTGCTGGAGGGCTTCATGTGGCCGCTGGAAAAATTTTGATTGAAGTCGAATTGGATACGGCGCAGAGCGCGCGACGTCTTCGAAAAGATATCGCTGAAATCTTTGGACATGAGAGCGAACTGGCAGTTTTATCTCCAAGTGGGCTACGAAAAGGAAGTCGATATGTTGTCCGCATAACTTCTGACAGTGAAGCGCTTGCAAGACAAACTGGCTTGGTGGATGGAAATAATCGACCTATACGCGGACTCCCACCTCAAGTAGTTTCTGCAGGATTATGTGATGCAGAGGCAGCCTGGAGAGGTGCCTTTCTTGCGCACGGATCTTTAACTGAACCAGGTCGCTCCTCAGCTCTAGAAATTACATGCCCTGGCCCCGAAGCAGCCCTTGCACTTGTTGGCGCTGCCAGACGACTGGGAATTACGGCAAAGGCACGCGAAGTTCGTGCAGTTGATCGCGTTGTTATTCGAGATGGAGATGCGATTGGCGCACTTCTTACAAGATTAGGTGCGCACGAAAGTGTCCTAGCTTGGGAAGAGCGGAGAATGAGGCGTGAAGTCCGTGCCACCGCAAATCGATTGGCCAATTTCGATGATGCAAATCTCCGGCGTTCGGCACGTGCCGCTGTCGCCGCCTCAGCACGAGTCTCTCGAGCAATGGAAATTTTGGGTGAGGAAATCCCAGAACATTTGAAAGAGGCTGGCGAGCTTCGAATTACACATGGTCAGGCAAGTCTGGAAGAACTTGGATCCCTAGCCTCCCCACCAATGACAAAGGATGCTATTGCAGGGCGTATTCGCCGCCTTTTGGCAATGGCCGATAAGCGGGCACACGAGCTTGGAATCCCTGACACCGAGGCTGGCTTGAGCCCAGACCTTCTAGGGGACTAACCGAAGCCAGAAATTTGGGAGTGGTGGCTTGCGAACGCCCAACCCCGCCTAGCACGCCAACTCAGGCGTAATACAGGCCGACTGATAAGGTTCGTCTATACACAATGTTGTGGTTTGCCCTTTAGCCTCGGTCATATCAGACGGGTAGATGGTTAAAGCGGCCGTTCTTATTAAGATTTCATAGAAGCGAGGATTATTGTGGTGCGCGTAGGTATTAATGGTTTTGGACGAATTGGTCGTAATTTTTTCCGAGCAGTACTCACATCAGGTGCAGATATTGAGATTGTTGGCATCAACGATCTGACAGATAACAAGACTCTGGCGCACCTTTTGAAGTACGACTCAATTCTTGGACCTTTGGGTCTTCCTGTTACATATGACGATACTTCAATTACCGTCAACGGTAAGAAGATTGCAGTCTTTGCTGAGCGCGATCCAGGAGCTCTTCCTTGGGCAGATGTAAAGGCCGATATCGTTATCGAGTCCACAGGATTCTTCACAAAAGCTGCTGATGCAAAGAAGCACATTACTGCTGGAGCAAAAAAGGTCATTATTTCTGCGCCTGCTTCGGATGAAGACATCACAATTGTTATGGGCGTTAATCATCATGAATATGACGCATCAGCTCACAACGTGATCTCTAATGCATCTTGCACCACAAACTGCCTAGCTCCAATGGCAAAGGTTCTTGAGGATGAGTTTGGAATCGTAAAGGGTCTTATGACCACCATCCATGCTTATACAAATGATCAATCACTTCAGGATCAGCCTCACAAAGATCTACGCCGCGCTCGCGCTGGTGCTCTTTCAATGATTCCTACATCAACCGGAGCAGCTAAGGCAATCAGCCTCGTTCTTCCAGCTCTAAAGGGCAAGCTTGATGGATATGCAATGCGCGTTCCAGTCCCAACAGGTTCTGCAACAGATCTCACGGTTGAACTTGCAAAAGAGACAACTGCAGCTGAAATCAATGCAGCGATGAAGAAAGCAGCGGAAGGCCCACTCAAGGGATACCTTCGTTATACAGAAGATGAAATCGTTTCTGCAGATATCGTTACAGATCCTGCTTCATGCATTTTCGATGCTGGCCTTACAAAGGTAATTGGCAACCAGGTCAAGGTTCTTGGCTGGTATGACAATGAGTGGGGTTATTCAAATCGCCTCGTTGACCTTGTTGGCTTCGTCGGCGCGAAACTCTAATTAACTCTCAAAAGTTGATCTAGAGTTTTCTCAATTGTAAAGACTGGAAAGAATATGAATGTAGTTTCACTGGAATCCCTGGACGTGAAAGGGAAGAAGGTACTCCTCCGCTGCGACCTCAATGTTCCAATCAAAGAGGGAGTTATCAAGGACGACGGACGCATTCGTGCATCGCTTCCAACAATTAAGTATCTCCTCGGTCAAGGTGCGGCAGTAATTATCACTGCCCACCTTGGTCGTCCAAAGGGGGAGCGAAAGCCAGAACTTTCTTTAGCGCCTGTTGCTATTCGACTAAGTGAATTGCTCGGAACAAACGTCGTATTTTCACCTGAAATTGTCGGAGCGAACGTTTCTGGAATCCAAGCCGGCCAAGTCATATTGCTTGAAAATATTCGATATGAAGCGGCCGAAACAAGCAAGGACGAGGCCGAACGCGTTGCATTTGCAAAGGTGCTTGCGGCGTACGCTGATGTTTTTGTCTCAGATGGATTTGGTGCGGTTCATCGCAAGCACGCGTCAGTATTCGACGTAGCCGGACTCTTGCCTCATGCAGCTGGGTATCTCGTTGCAGCCGAAGTTGAAGTGCTAACAAAACTTACCGACAATCCTGCTCGCCCTTACGGTGTTGTGCTCGGCGGGGCAAAGGTTTCAGACAAAATTGGTGTAATTTCCAATCTTCTCGACAAAGTAAATGTTCTTGCAATTGGCGGTGGAATGCTCTTTACATTCCTAGCTGCGCAAGGACATGAAATTGGAAAATCTCTTGTTGAAACAGATCTCATTC
>CAIUFY010000097.1 GCA_903898555.1 uncultured Actinomycetes bacterium | reverse complement strand
TAACTTCTTCTGTTCGATTTCGGTCTTCTTTCCGTGAACCATTTGCCACCCTTTTCGAACGGCCAAGTCACCGACTGGCCAGACATCTAAGCGGCCAAGATGGAAGATGAGAAACATTTCCACAGTCCAGCGACCAATCCCTGTAATTTGAATCAGCTCTTTTGAGATTTCTTGGTTGGATAATCTGCTCAAAGTTTTGAAATTGATTTGTCCCGAGAGAGAGGCTTCCGCCAATTCGGTGATGGCACGAGTTTTAACGTTTGTTAATCCGGCGCTTCGAAGTTTTTCATGCGAAAGTTTGCTAAGACTTTCTGGCGTCAATTCTCCCTTGCCAAGCTCTCGGACGCGAGCTGTAATCGTGTCGGCAGCTTTTGTTGAAATGAGTTGCGAGAGAATCGACTCGACAAGCGTTTCAAAGTGCCCATGTTTTGGTCGTTTCCGGCCAATAGTGCAAAGCGGGCTCATCTTAATTATTGGTTTGAAAGCCGGGTCTGCCTTAACAATCTTCTTCGTTATCGCAATCATTTGCGCTTCAGTAGTGAGGGCCACGCTAGAACTTTAGTGGGGATATCGCTCTGTTGATAGACTCCTTTCAATGAGTTCTTCTAATTCAATGAGCGTCCATGCCTGGGTAATAACCCTTGCGGGTCTAACCGCGGTGCTTGCATTCGATTTTGTCTTGGCTTTTATAAATCGCAACAAGAAAACCACACTACGAGCCGCCACTTTTTGGACTCTTTTTTACGTCGGACTGGCCATCGCTTTCGGTCTCTATCTTGCTTCATGGGCTTCGGAAGGAGCGCGAAGTGAGTTCTTTGCCGGATGGATAACTGAGTACTCGTTGTCATTTGATAACTTATTTGTTTTTATTCTAATTTTGGCACGGCTTCAGGTTCCGAAGGAGAAAGAGGAATTAGTCCTTTACATCGGCATTCTCTCCTCACTTTTCTTGCGCGGAATATTTATCGCGGGGGGATCGGCTCTTGTAAACCGCTATGCATGGATTTTCTACTTCTTCGGTTTCTTCTTGATTTATACAGCCGTCCAACTTTTTCGAGAATCAGAATCGGATGAGTGGAAAGAAGGAAAATTTATCTCTCTGATTCGTTCAAAAGGCGCCTCAACTTTTGTACTTGCGCTTATCGCAATTTCCACAACAAATGTCTTGTTTGCCTTTGATTCGATTCCTGCGATTTTTGGCCTAACAAAAAATCCATTCATAATTGTCACCGCTAACGTTTTTGCATTGATGGGACTTCGCCAGCTCTACTTCCTCATTGGTGGGCTTATGGCAAAACTCGTTTACTTGACCGAAGGACTATCACTCATCCTTGCCTTCATAGGTGTGAAATTGGTATTGGAAGCAGCCGTCAATGGCGGGCACCACAAAATCTTTGGAGTAGTGCTTCCAGAAATTTCTCTTCAAGTTAGCCTAGGTTTCATCATTTCCGTTTTAATTACGACTTCATTAGTGAGTCTTGCTGCCTCTAAACGTCAGGAGCGCACCGACGCTAAAGATGAAAGTAGCGCTGACTAGGCTCTAAATCACCTAGAAAAAAGATTGAAGGCGTGAAATACTCCCGAAATGCAACCGTTGAAGGCACTTCCCCTTATTGAACTTCAAAATCGCCTTTCAACAAAATGGCGTGATTTCCCAACAGATGTTCTGCCGCTACCTGTGGCGGAGATGGATTTTGAAATTGCAGAACCAATTCGTAATCAACTTATTGAAATGCTCAACCGTTCTGATACGGGTTACCTAGGATCAATTCCAGAGCTTGGAATAAATCTCGCTAAATTTATGCAACAGCGTTGGAATTGGGAAGTTGATACAGAGCAAATTTTTCCTTCTACCGACGTTGGCGTTGGAATGATTGAAATGGCTCGGATGGTTGTTCAACCCGGAGACAAAATTCTTGTCGATTCGCCGGTCTATCATAATTTTGCAAATTGGATTAAGGAATTGAAATGCAACATCGTCGAAGTGCCGATGAAGCGTGATGGCTTGCATTACACCTTAAATCTTCCCTTAATTGAAGAGGGCTACAAGAGTGGTGTAAAAATACATTTCTTATGCAATCCTCAAAATCCAACTGGAACTGTTCACAGCAGGGAAGAGTTGGCGGAGTTGGCAGAACTTGCGAAGAAATATGGTGTTGCGGTTTTTAGCGACGAGATACACGCCCCACTTACTTTTTCTGAAAAAGAATTTGTTCCTTTCTTGGCTGTCAGCGATACTGCCCGGGAAGTTGGAATTGTCGTCACGGCCGCTAGCAAGTCCTGGAATATCGCAGGACTAAAGTGCGCAACCATTATTACTAGCCATGAAAAGTGGCATGAAACCGCGAAAGCCATGCCGCCTGCCGTACATTGGAGATCATCCCTATTCGGGGCCTTTGCTGCAGCTCGCGCCTATGAATGCGTGGATTGGCTCGACGCATGTCTTGTGACTCTCGATGAAAACCGAAATTATGTAAATGCGCTTCTGAAGGAGAAACTTCCTACAGTGGGATACAGAATTCCAAATACAAGTTATCTTGCTTGGCTCGACTTAAGCTCGCTCAACTTGGGCGATGATCCTTCCAAAGTACTCCTGGAGCGCGCAAAGGTTGCCGTAAATGCAGGCAGCTCTTTCTGCCAATCCCACACCCAATTTATCCGCCTCAACTTTGCGACAAGTAAAGAGATTCTAGATGAGGCTATTGATCGCATCGCTTCCATAACTTGAAGCACCTGTAAGATTCCGGGATGAGCGAAAAGAAGAAGTTGCGCCCGGCATCCTTAGTAGTTTCTGCCGGTCGTCCAAAGGTTTCCGCTGATGGCGAGCTAAATCCATCCATTTCCTTGAGTTCAACTTTCCATGCACCAAATACAAACGGAAATGGTTATGGTCGATACGGAAATCAAACATGGAGCGCACTTGAGGATGCAATATCAGCTCTAGAAGGTGGACGCACTCTTGTTTTTGCTTCGGGGATGGCTTCGATTTCAGCAGTTTTTAACATACTGCCGCACGGCGCCGTAATAACCGCATCAAAGAATGGCTATAGCGGAACCATGTCGCTTCTAAAGAAATTAGAGGCCGATGGAAGAGTTGAGGTTCGTTATGTTGATGTCTCAAACACAGATGAGGTCTTAGCTGCGCTTCCTGGAACGGTTTTACTATGGCTCGAATCTCCTACAAATCCAGCGCTTGAAGTTGCTGATTTGCCAACGCTCATTTCGGCTGCGAAACAACTCAATTGTGGAGTTGGCGTCGATAATACTTTTGCAACTGCCCTGAATCAGCAACCCCTTGAAATGGGCGCAGACATTTCCATGAATTCGGTGACGAAGTTTCTTGCCGGGCATAGCGATGTATTGATGGGTTCACTTTCCACAAAAGATGACGCACTTTTTACGCGCCTAGAAGATCAACGCAAACTTGGTGGGGCAATCGTTGGACCTTTTGAAGCATGGTTGGCACTTCGCGGAATTCGGACTTTGGCCATTCGCTTGCGTCAATCCCAAGAGAGTGCACTGGAAATTGCCACGCGGCTTAGCAACCATCCAAAAATAAAAAAGGTTCGTTATCCAGGTCTTGCAAATGATCCACATCATGAAAGAGCGAAGAAGTTCATGAAGGGCTTTGGAGCAGTTCTTAGCTTTGAAATAGATGGCACCGCTGCTGATGCGGATAAAGTCTGCTCAGCATCTACCTTGATTTCTCAGGCCACCTCCCTTGGGGGAGTCGAAAGTCTCTGGGAGCGGCGCCACCGTTGGAGCGCGGAAAGTCCAACCATTCCGGAAAATTTGATACGACTCTCAGTTGGAATTGAGGATGTCGAAGACCTCTGGTCGGATATCCAGGACGCCCTCGGCTATTATTAAGTCATGTTGAAAGTTATCCGTCGCCTATTTGGCCTCTTTGCTTTGATTGCGCTTATTTTCGGTGCTCTCAAGAGTCTTTTTGAGTGGTTAGACCAAAACGAGCACGATAGCAACGAAGTTTTCGAAGACGAAGAGCACGCTCTTTAAGAGCGATTGAGGCCAATAAAAAGTGACGGAAAACAATTACATTCCTGGAACCTGCAATATTGGTCCAGCAGAAATTCGCCGTCGCCGCATTGTTATGTGGCTGGGCTGCATCCTCTCAGTCGTAACTATCGCTAGTTTTCAGCAGAGCCACGCGAGCAGAATCGATCGCATAAGTATTGCTTTGCCAGCTTTTGTTTTCGCAATTGGTTTTGTGCAATCCCGTAAAAAGTTCTGTTTGGCATTTGGCTTCATGGGTGCATTCAATTTTGGAAAAGTTGGAGCAATCACAAAAGTCTTGACACCTGAACAACGCTCAGCCGATCGTAAGACAGCTTTATCGTTACTTGGACAAGCCCTTTTGTTGACGGCCGTTATTGTCGCTGTCACTATGGCAATGCCAATTAAATAATTAATTTACTTTCTTTTTAAAAAATTTCGTAAAGATTAAATGGAGTACAACTCCTATGGCAATTCCCCAAATTAAATCAATCAAGAGCACGGACGCAGCTGTAATCATCATGATAATTTCATCTGGTCCAGTTGTGCGAAGAACCTCACGCAGGCGCATCGGGCTTGCGATGCGAATCGAAGTGCCAATCAATACCGCCGCCAGTGTTGCAGTCGGAACATGCGAAATTACTGGACCGAGTGAAGTAATAATTAAAATCAAGAATGCTGAGTGAGCTATGGCCGCCAGCCTGGTCGTAGCGCCAGATCTAACATTGACACTTGTTCGGGCAATCGCGCCAGTCGCAGGAATTCCGCCCAGAAGTGAAGCGAAGAGCGTTGCAAGTCCTTGACCAAATAGTTCCCGGTTTGGAATCGTTTTAGTAAGTCCACGATGATGCGCCATTTGATCTGCAACTCTTGCTGACAACAATGATTCGATTCCTGAGAGGACAGCTATAGAAAATGCTGCGTAAACAAATGCTAAAGCCGTCATACCCTGAAGGGAAAATGAGTGGCCATGAGTATTAAGTAGAGCCCGCGTAATATTGCCAACTTTTGCAACGTGCGCTTCCCAAAGAACTGCCGTCATAATAAAAATCGAGAGAAAGCTTCCCGGAATAAAGACGGTAATTTTGAGTTTCTTCAAAACGCGAGGCGTCGCAAATTTAATCGCGAGGGTTGCAATAACAATCAAAATTGAAGTCCAGTGGAGCCCTGCGTTTATCGCGTTCCTAAGAGTTCCCCACGCGACAGGAATCGTTCGCTCACCTGGAGCTTTTGCGATATCAAGAGCCATGGGCATTTGTTGGAGACCGATAACCATTGCAATACCAAGAGTGAAACCTTCCATGACCGACCAAGGCACACGGTTTATTAAATTTCCAAGACCAAAGATTCCAGAAAGAACTACCAAGACTCCCGCAACCGCCCCAAGTGGGACGAGAACGCCAACGCCATACTTAGCAACAATCGGAACGAGAACAACCGTCATTGCACCTGTCGGACCACTCACTTGAAGATGTGAACCTCCAAAGATTGCTGCTATTAAGCCAGCCAAGACCGCTGTAATTAGGCCAGCTGAAGCTCCAGCGCCTGTTGTGATTCCAAAGGCAAGGGCAAGGGGGAGTGCAACTATTCCGACGGTGATGCCTGCTACAAGATCAACTCGCCAACTCTTAGAGAGCCCCAAATAATCGGACTTTGTTGGAAATAAATTCGCTGGCAACTTCATGGTTATGTAACGGTACACCTACGACCCTTTATTAGTAGATTCCGCCTATGGGAAATACGCCACATATTGATAAATCTTCTGCGATATCCCATCAGGGAAATAGTCTAATTTCTTCCAAAGCGCCACGAACTCTCCACATCGTTCTCAATTCTGTTGTTGAGGATTCACGGGTTCTTAAATGTGCATGGTCACTTGCAAATGCTGGATGGGATGTCCTCGTCGTCGGCGCAGCCGCCACGCAACACGTAGATGAAATTGGCATCGGATATGCGCGCATCAAGCGCCTTCACTTAAAGCCAGTAGTCGTGCAACAACAAATGGCACTCTTCTTGCGTTACATGCGCAAAATAAAGCGCAAAATTGAGAATCGAATTATTAAAAAGCTCAACCCTCCCATTCCGAACTTGCACAGATCTGTAGCAGCGATTTCGCCAGTAGCTTTTGATTTCTTACCTGACGTAATTCACGCCCACGATTACACGGCACTTCCAATTGCCGGAGCGATTTGTGAAAAGCTCAAGAAGGCCGGGCACGAATGTCAATTGATTTATGATGCCCATGAGTATGTTCCAGGTGTAGCCCACCTTAATAAGCCACTTCGCCGGGTTTACACAAATAAAGAAAGATATTTCGCTTCTCGCTCCGCTGCAATTTTGTCGGTAAGTGAAGGTATGAACGAACTCTTGATTCCTCACCTAGGAATTTCAACTCCTCCCTTTATTGTTGCAAACGACCCACTATTCGAAGGTCAACAGCCGTCAAAGCGAAACCTTCGCGACGATTGCAAGATCACAAAAGATGTCCCACTTCTTGTCTATAGCGGTGCTGTTGCACCTCAGCGCGGTGTTGGTGATGTCTTGAGCGCGCTCAAGAACATGCCTGGAGTACATCTTGCTTTGATAGCAAACCCAAAGAATGCAACTGTGATGAAGGATGTAGAGGATCATCCAGATCTTTCTGATCGATTCCACGTCTTGCCTTATGTACCAAATGCTGAGTTGGTTTCTTATTTATCAACGGCCGACATCGGTTTGATTCCAATTCATCACAAGCTGAATCACGAAATATCGTTGATTACAAAATTTGGCGAGTATATGCAAGCACGATTACCAATTATTGTGAGCGATGTTCGCACTATGGCCGCAGAGGTTCGCAGACTTGGAAATGGCGAGGTATTCATTGCCCAAGATACGGCTGATTTTGCTCAAGCCGTTGCAAAAGTCCTTGAAAATAAGGCGAAATACGTAAACGTCTACACGCCTGAAATCTTAAGTGAGCGATCATGGGAACGTCAGGCCGAAAATTTAGTCGCGATTTACAACAAGGTAGCTAAAGTTTCTCCGAGCGCACGCGCACATCTTCCCTTTGAAATAAATTAGTTGTTAGCGCGCAGGAGCGCCGATAACTCTGAAATCAACGCCAGGGAAGTTTGCTGGATCAAGTGAACGACGTCCATCAACAACAGCTTTTACTCCTGGGAAATCTTTCGAAGTAAGAACCTTGTATTCGGCATGATCTGCTTGAAGAATGACACCATCTACAGCCCCGCCGAGGGAGTATGGCGTGAATCCAAGACGGATTGATTCTTCATCGGTGTACATCGGATCGTGCACAACAACATCTGCTCCTTGAGCTTTAAGTGCTGTGACTGTGCCAAACACTCCCGAAAATGCAGATTCCTTTACTCCTCCTCGATAGGAGATTCCAAGAACTACGACCTTCTTTCCTTGGAGGGAACCAAGAGATGAAGAGAGAAGTGAGACTGCGTGAGCAGGCATGCCCGCATTCGCCTCACGTGCCGCGCGAACGACTGTGGCTTGTGGATCGTTCCAGAGATAGAAGCGTGGGTAAATTGGAATGCAGTGTCCGCCAACAGCAATACCTGGTTGGTGAATGTGGCTGTATGGCTGCGAGTTTGAGGCTGCAATTACTTTAGCGATATCAATATTCGCACCTTCAGCAAAGATTGCAAACTGATTGGCAAGTGCAATATTTACATCGCGGTAAGTTGTTTCAGCTAATTTTGCCATTTCGGATGCTTCAGAAGTTCCTAGATCCCAAACACCATTTTTCTGTGCAAGATCAGGGCGATCATCAAAATCGAGTACCGCTTCGTAGAACGCGATGCCAGCAGCGGTTGAACTTTCGTTTATTCCGCCAACCAGTTTTGGATACTTGCGAAGATCTGCAAAAACTCGACCCGTCAAAACGCGTTCTGGTGAGAAAACAAGATGAAAATCTTTTCCAGCAACAAGTCCGGAGCCTTTTTCAAGTGCTTTAGCGAAGCGATTGCGCGTAGTTCCTACAGGCAAAGTTGTCTCATATGAAACCAACGTCCCTGGCTTGAGACCAGCTGCAATCTTCTCCGTTGCTTCATCCATCCAGCCAAAATCAGGAACGCCATCATTGTCTACGAAAAGAGGCACAACTATTACAACGGCTTGCGATTCTGCAACGGCAGAAGTTGTATCTGTTGTCGCGATGAGGTGGCCAGACCCAACAACTTCTTTCATATAAACATCTAAATGCGCTTCACCTGGGAATGGCTCGGTTCCAGCATTTACGAGTTCAACGGTCTTGGGATTTACATCGCAACCAATGACATTGTGACCCTTTTTCGCAAACTGAACTGCTAAAGGAAGTCCGATTTTTCCAAGTGCAACAACAGCTATTTTCATAGTGAAACCACGCTTCCATTCTTTGAACTTTCAATCATTGCTGAGGCGACTGCGACCGTTGCAAGTCCCTGTTCCATTGTGACAATTCGTTCGACCGCTCCTGGCAGACCAAGGACTGCGTCGCGGAAAGCTTCATGTTCTGTACGAAGAGGTTCTGGTTTAGCAAAGGCGTAACGGATTACATCTCCTTCACTTACCCCGCGAAATGCTGCGACTGAATCCCATTCAGTATCGACTGAGGCATTTGCGTAAAATGTTAAATCAGCAGTCAAAGTATCTGCGACAAGTGCCCCGCGTTCTCCGGTAACAATCGTTAAGCGCTCCTTAAAAGGAGTCAACCAATTCACTAGGTGATTTGTAATAATCCCATTTTCCAATTTACCGACGGCTGCGACCATATCTTCGTGAGGTCGCCCTGACTTGTGAGCTGTTTGGGCTGAGACGCTGACAAACTTCGAGCGAGCAACCCAAGCTGTCGAGTCGATGTCGTGTGTTGCCAAATCTTTTATGACCCCAACATCGGCAATACGAGCAGGGAATGGACCTTGTCGACGTGTAGCAATTTGATAAACGGCGCCAAGTTCACCTTTATCAAGACGCGCGCGAAGTTGTTGTAGAGCAGGGTTGTAACGCTCAATATGTCCAACGGCACCTACAAGTCCTTTTGCTGCAAATGCTTCCTGAATTCGTTTTGCTGCCGGCGTATCGACTGCCAGAGGCTTTTCAATGAGGGCATGAATCCCAGCGGCAGCTAATTCAAGAGCGAGTTCTTCGTGGAAAGCAGTTGGGGCTGCAACCATTGCATAATCAATTCCAGCTGCAATTAACTCCGACACTTTTGTGAAAACGGGCCGCCCGCCAGCAACATTATGAGCATCGCCCATTGGATCGCAGACAGCAACAAGTTCAACTCCATCGAGAGAACCAAGAACACGTGCATGGTGGCGACCCATCATGCCAAGTCCAACTAAACCTGCGCGGAGTTTCTTATCGCTCACGTTATATCCGTTCCCTAATTAACTTGATTAACTTAATTAATCTATTGAAATGCTCGTTTAGTTGCTGGTGGATAAAGGCTTAAAGCGAAGCAGCAACCTCATTGACGGCTGTCGCAATCGTTTCAAGGTCGCTTTGAGAGAGTGATGGATGCACAGGAAGAGATACACATTCCTTGGCAAGCAATTCAGTCTGTGGCAGATCCAGAGTGAGGTTAAATGACTTGAGGCGATGAATTGGTGTTGGGTAGTAAACGCCAGAACCTACGCCACGGTCAGTTAGACCCTTCATGAATGCATCGCGCTTTTCTGACGATGCACCTGGAACACGAACTGTGTACTGGTGATAAGAATGTGTTGTGCCAGGTTGAACGAAAGGCACGACGACTCCCTTGATATGAGAATCTAAGTACGCTGCATTATCTTGGCGTTGTTTTGTCCAGCCTGGAAGTTTGCGAAGTTGAACGCGACCGATAGCAGCATGGATATCAGTCATGCGAGTATTAAATCCAACAACTTCGTTCTGATAGCGAACTTCTTGACCTTGGTTTCGAAGAAGGCGAAGCATGCGAGCAACTTCTGCATCGTCAGTAACAACCATGCCACCCTCGCCAGCGGTCATGTTCTTCGTTGGATAAAATGAGAATGTTGCGCAAACGCCGAATTCACCGGCATTTCGCCCGTTCATTGAAGCCAAATGGCCTTGAGCGGCATCTTCAATAATCTTTACGCCATATTTGCTTGAAATTTCTTCGTAGCGATCCATTGCGGCAATGTGGCCGTAAAGGTGAACAGGCATGATTGCTTTTGTCTTGCTTGTGATCAATGTTTCAACGTGATCAGGATCCATATTGAAAGTCTTTGGATCGATATCAGCGAAAATTGGTGTCGCACCAGCGAGCGCAACAGAGTTAGCTGTTGCTGCAAATGAGAAGGATGGAACGATTACTTCATCGCCACGTTCAATCCCTGCAGCAATGAAACCAAGGTGAAGACCAGAAGTTCCAGAGTTCATCGCGACGCAGTGGCGTCCTCCGACGGTCGCTGAAAATTCATCTTCGAAGGCTTTTACTTCAGGACCTTGGGCCAACATTCCCGATCGCAATACGCGGTCAACTGCTTCGCGCTCTTCATCTCCGATAATCGGCTTCGCTGCTGGAATCATTTCAGTCCTTTTCGTATCGATTCAGTAAGTGCTCTGTAATTACTCTTGAACTAATGTTTTATTCTTGTACTAGTTTTTCAGGTGCAATTTCCTTATACGTGGTCCCACTTGCGGGACAACGGAAACGATTATCTCCAATATCTTCAAGCGGAAGGCCTTCGCGACCCACCCAACGGATGCGTTTTGCTGGGACTCCTGCCACAAGGGCGTACTCAGGAACATCCTTCGTGACGACAGCTCCGGCTGCGACCAGCGCCCATGCTCCGATTGTCACTGGAGCGACACAGACAGCGCGGGCTCCAATAGAAGCGCCATCGCCAATCGTGACTCCAACGGCATCCCAATCAGAGGCACTCTTTAGAGAACCGTCTGGATTAATCGCCCTTGGAAAATGATCGTTTGTGAGGACAACTGCCGGACCGATAAAGACGCCGTTGCCTAATTTTGCTGGTTCGTAGACGAGTGCATAATTTTGAACTTTGCAGTTATCGCCAAGGACAGCGCCGCTTCCAATATATGCGCCGCGGCCGATGATGCAGTTTGTGCCAAGTTTTGCGTTATCGCGGACTTGAGCAAGGTGCCAGACAGAGCTCCCATCACCAATGGTTGCTGTGGGATCTATATCTGCGCCGGGGGCGATTCGTACGGTCACATGCTCAGTCTAGCCAGACCCGTTGGAATTAAAGTGATTTGATTCCGTCTACAAAGGCGCCATATTCGCGCTCGCTATCAAGATTGGCCCCTGCCCAACTTTTTGCGCGGGAACGTATGGCGAGAATCTCATCGGGATTTTTCTCCCAGCCAATTAAAGTCGCTGAGACCTCATCGGCCGATGCCGCTATTTTTCCACTCCGGCTAAGCTCTATTAAGGAGACGCAGCGAGGCAATGGAGTTGAAATGATTGCCAATCCGGCGCTCATATATTCATACAACTTGCTTGGCACAGCTTCAACAAAGGCCGGGGTTGACTCCAAAAGTGTTAATCCAACCCACGCGTGTTCGGCAAATTTCCACGAATCTTTTGGCGCAAGCCGACCATGAAATGAAACTCGTGAGGCGGCAGGGGAGTTGGATTTCCATGCATCAATTTGCGCTGAATCTGCCGGAGCAATATTTCCTACAATCTCAAATTTCCAACCTGGAGTTTTTTCGGCCGCTTCTAAAATCGTAAAAATTCCGCGAGATTTACGAACGTCACCGATATAAATTGCAGTAGGCGTGGAGGAAAGTTCTTTGCTCTGAGTCAATAAAGAAACATCTGGGAGATTGCGAACGACGATTCGTTTTTTTGCATTAAAGGGAGGGACTTGTGTATCTGCAACCGAAGTCATGTCCGATGTTGCAGCCAATTTCGTTGCTAATCGGGCTACGGCATTTGCAGCAATTCCAACTAATCCCTTTGCCCATGCGCGATCTTTGAGGAGTTGCACATAATCTTCATGAACATCTGCAACTATTTTCTTTCCGCGAATCTTTGCAAAGAGCCAAGCCGGAGGAAGTAAATCTGGAGCGACAACAACCCACACATCAGCCTTTGCAGAGAGCGGCAAAATTAAATCTCTCATGATGCGGCCTGTGAAGTTCTTCTTTCCTGGTGCTCTGAAAAATTGAACGCCTTCAGGAGCATCCTTTTTTTCGCCAAGTGCCCAAACTTCTACTGAGCAATCGCCTTTTAAGAGTGCGTTGCTGAGTCGGTGTAGGCGTGCATCAGCAACGTTATCTGCGCTGGTGAGAATTGCTACTGAAAGGACCACGAGTGAATCTTAATGATTCGAGAATTTATTGGTTAGAAATCTTCATCGTTTGAAGGAAGTGTTCCAACTTTGAGGAACTCGAGATATTTCTCGGTAATTGCCCCAGGCTCACCAGCAGCCAAGATTTCACCTTTGTGCATCCAGATTGCGTGGGTACATAAGTCTTTAACAGTCTGCAGGGCGTGGGAGACAATCACGATTGTGCGAGCTTCTTTTACGAGCTCTCGCATTCGTAAAAATGACTTCTCCTTGAACGCAGCATCGCCGGCTGAAAGAGCCTCATCGAGGAGCAATATGTCTGGTGTCATCGCAACGGCAACGGCAAAAGCAACTCGGCCATACATTCCAGAGGAATAGGTTCTTACTGGCATGTCGATGAAACCATCTGGCAAATCTGCAAAACGTGCAATCTCTTCAGTCTTTGCTTCAATTTGGTCTTTTGTTAAGCCAGAAGCAAGGCCACCAAGGATGATGTTGTCGCGACCCGAGAGAGCTGGATTGAAACCAACTCCAAGAGCCAAGAGTGTTGAAATCTTTCCATTAACGGTAATGCGACCTTCGGTAGGAGGCAAGATTCCTGCGATTGATCTCATCAGCGTGGATTTACCAGCACCATTTGCACCAACGATTCCAAGAACCGTTCCGTGAGGAATATCTAAATTCATATGCTTAACGGCTTCAACAGTTCGCATGCGAACCTTTTCGCCCTTACTTGCACGCATGACAGCATTCTTAAGAGTCTTCTTTGTGTCTACATTGATTTTGTAGGTAATTGAAAGATCTTCAATGCGGACAGCCAAATCTTCTGGCATATCAATGAGAAGGCGCTTTCCTGAGCGGGCAGAGTTAGATGCGGACAGCGAAATCACGCTCCCTTGAAATAAAGAAGTAGCCACCAAGTGTCAGCGAGAAAATTGCCCATGCAAGAAGTCCGATGAGTTGCGCTGCTGAAGGTTGATGTCCTCGAATCCAAATTTCGGAAGTAGCTGCAAGAGCAGGTCCAAGTGGATTAACAAAGAGAAGAATCTTGTGCCAGCCGTGCAACATTTCTGGCAACCAGAGAACAGGCGATGCGTAAAGCCAAATTCGAGTTGTGTAAGCAAGCAATTTTGTTGTATCGCGGAAATAGACATTCATTGTCGCAAATACGAGCGTCATACCGAAAGCTGTAGCAGCAAGGCAAATCGTTACGTAGGGAACCCAGAGAAGTGCCCATGTGAAGATGTGAATGTCGGCCTTTGGAATGAAGTACTTACCTACTACGACTACGAAAATGTAGACAGGAATAGTTGGTAAGTATTGCCAGAAAGATCTGATTGCCGAAGATAGTGGCAAGAGAGAACGAGGGAATGCTTGATTGAGAATCAAGCGGCCGCCCTGGGTGATCGATTGCGCCCCATCGTTGATTGTGTTCTGAGCAAAGTAAAAGGTAAATAGCCCAATCAAAATGTGGGCAAGAGTTGTGAATCCATGAGCTTTATCTGAACCGCCACGTAGAACGGTTACAAGTAGAAAGTAAACAAAAGCCAAGAGCAGTGGATTGAGAATCAACCAAACTTTTCCAAGGTTGCTCTCGAGGTATTCAGCCTTGTCGGCGAATCGAGCAAGTTCAAGGGCAAAGCGTTTGCGACTCCAAAATTCTTTTAGGTAGGCGCGAATTGGGGGTAACGAAGCTTTGTGCGGCTCGAAAACCTGAATGAGTGGGATAAATCCGGCAGCACGAGGCGCCCCCGCTCCATTCTTTTCGTTAGCCATAGTGCGTAAGTGTGCCATTAACGGGTGTGAATTACACAGTTTGCGGATTTGCCCAAGTGTCGGGCGCAAGTTGTGGCGAATATTCGCTCTGCGGGGCTTGGGGCCTCGCTCGAAGAAGAGATAAAACGAAGTAGCAAGTAAACGTTCCAAATCCAATCGATCCAACTTAAACGCAAAGAAAGTAGATAAGAATGAAGAAACTCATGTACTCCTCACAAGCTTCTGTGATGCGAAAAAGTTCAGTCGCCCTCACAGTGCTCGCCCTCACATTGGGAGTTGCATCAATCGAGTCGGCTTTTGCCGCTGACCCAACTGCACAAGTTGCTCCGAACAAAATTGATGCAAACACAAATACTGCCCCAACTGTTCTAGCTCCTCCAACTGTTCCAACTGTTCTAGCTCCTCCTGTTGATGGAAGCAACGCAACCGTTCCCAAGACGGCCGTGAAGCCAGTAGCTGTAAAGAAGGTTGCGGTAAAGAAGGTCGCGGTTAAGAAGGCTGCGGTTAAGAAAGCTGCAAAGAAAAGTGGCGTTGCCAAGAAAGCCAGTTCCAAGGTTTCTGGAAGTAGTACGAAGACAATTAATGCGGCAGCGACGAGCAAGGTTGCAAAGAGAACACCTGCAAAGGTGGCAAAAGTTGCTGCTAAAACTAAGCAAGCAGTTGTAAAGAAGGTTGCTGCCAAAAAGGCGGCAGTCAAAAGCACGGCAAAAAAGTCTGCAACGAAGGTTGCTCGAAAAGTGAGCCGTACTGTCGCTAAGCCAAGGATGCGTTTGCGCTTGAAAGCTTGAGACGGAAGGCTCAAAGAAAATAGTTAATGGTAGAAGTCATGTGGGTTAACGCTTAAGTTCTTAGGGTTAATCGACGCAATGACGATTGAATGCAAGAAGAGATCAGTATGTTGTAAGGAACTCGTCTGCGTACTCCCTTGCAAGTGCACTGTCAGGGGAGTACCTTTTTATGTAACGAGATGGGAGTTGTTATGCAGATCGTTTTTCACTCCAGGAATGCAGACCTAGCCGAAGATTTTCGAGGTATTGCAAAAGAGAAATTAGAAAGTCTCTTGAGATTCGGCGTGAAGCTGGATGAAGTTAAAGTAGAAATAAAGCACGAAGCAAATCCGCACCATGGCAAAACTTCCCACTCTGTAGTTCTCACAACCCACGGAAGTGGTCCGTTTATGAGAGCTGATGGCGAAGGCTTTAATGATTTGGCAGCATTCGATAAAGCAGTCGCTGCCTTAGAGCTTCAAATTCGAAAAATTCATGAACGCGATAAGGACCATGCGCGCGAAACACTTCGGGAAAAGGCTGTTAACGAGTAATAAGTACAGCGCTGTTACCAGTCTCATAACGAGAAATTGATGAATTGGGCGTAAGGTTCAATACGTGATGGGGAAAATAACGAGCGGGCTATCTGAAGGCTGGTGGATGTTTTTCCACACCTTTTGGGCTTTAGTTCTTGGCTTTACTCTCTCGGGAATTGTTCAATCTTTCATAACGCGAAAGTCGATGGAGAGCACTCTTGGAAAACGAGATGCCAGATCCATTAGCAAAGCTTCCTTTTTTGGAATGGTTTCTTCCTCGTGTTCTTACGCCGCTTCGGCGCTTGGTCGATCAATATTTATTAAGGGCGCGGATTTCACAACATCCATGGTCTTTATGTTCGCAAGCACAAATCTCGTTATTGAGCTTGGAATAGTTTTGTGGCTGATGCTTGGGTGGCAGTTTGCAGTTGCTGAATTTGTTGGCGGATCTGTGATGATAATTTTGCTGGCACTGACTCTTCCGCGGGTTATTCCACAAGCACTCGCCGAAAAAGTGCGAAGTGATGAATTGGAAAAAGATGGAAAGAATCCTGCATTCATGGCGCCTTCCTCAGGAATGACGATGCTTTCTATGGCGGGAACAACGCAAAATCCGGAGGATTTACAAGACGCAAGTAAATCAATTGAAGGAAAAAGTAAGTGGGCTGAGAAGAAGAATTGGATAAGTGCTGCTGGTTACACAATGGGCGACTTCATCATGCTCAGAAAAGAACTTGTCATTGGTTTTATTGTCGCCGGCTTGGCAGCAACAGTCGTGCCGTTCTCATTCTGGCAATCGCTTTTTATTTCAAATCACGGTTTTCTCTCAGCACTTGAAAATGCCGTTATTGGACCATTCTTAGCCTTTATAAGTTTTGTGTGTTCTGTTGGAAACGTTCCTCTTGCTGCAGCGCTTTGGCACGCAGGAATAACTTTCGGCGGCGTTATTGCATTTATTTTTGCCGATCTCTTGGCTTTCCCGTTGGTTATGATTTATCGAAAGTATTATGGCAATAAAATTGCACTTCGGATGAGTTTTCTTTTTTGGGCAATCATGAGTACCAGCGGATTGATAACGCAAGGCATTTTCTCACTCCTGAAATTAATTCCTTCAGATAGCCACCGCCAGATGTCCATGAGCCATTTTGGTTGGAACTACACAACCATTTTAGATTTGATCTTCCTAATTATCTTTGGCGTAGTTTTCTGGTTTTACAAGAGCCGGGACGTAAATGAAGATAGCGAATTTGCCCAAGATCCAATCTGCGGAATGCAAGTTCGTAAGGATGACGCTCCCGCATCAGTCGAATTCGAAGGAACGATGTATTACTTCTGCATGGAAGGCTGCAAGGAAAGCTTTCTCAAAGAGAAGTCCGCTAAGTAGCGAACTCGACTCTTAATTAGTGGGGCAAGAGAATCCGAATTCGGATTGAACGGCAGCCGGAACAACGCCACAACCAACTGTTGCAGTTCCATAATCAATTACCTGCCAAGAGCCGGTTACGGCAGATGCCCAGCCATACGCAGGGTCGGTTACTGGAAGATATGGAATGCTTTCAAAAATAATGAATTTACCATTTGTGTTTGAATACCGGACATTTGTGATTGCCGCGAAGTAATCACCGAAGTTTGCCTTCGCAAGAAATTGTCGACGAATATCTTGAATGATTGAACTTGGAACATTCTTACCACCGCTATAGCGTGAATTATCTGTTGGGAATGTTTCAGGAATTTGTCCAATGAGCGCCCAAGGCACGTAGACCTGACTTAACTCATTTGATTTCGCGTTCGGCCAAACTAGGTGCCAGCCAGCCTCTGTCGAATTTCCAGTAGGTAAATGAACATCAATCTGCGCCTTTACTGCGTTGTCATCCCAGTTCTTAAGGGCAGGATATTTATTCTCGAATGTTTGAATGAGTTGAGCTATTCCCTTGCGAAGTGTTGAATCATCAGGGCGTTGATTTCCAGTTTGAGGACCACATGCTGAAAGTAGAACAACCACTAGCCCCGCGACTGTTGCAAAGGTTGTTGCTTTGAACATTTTTCGAGTGATCGTGCCTGGAGCCTTTGGGTTCATGGATTGAGCCTACTCACAGCGCGAGAGAAAAAGCAGAGAGTGGCAAAGTTGTAGGAAATTCACAGGAAAACAGATTCGGTTCCTGCGTGCAGGAGTTGAGGTAGTTACCTGCGCATGTGACAAATCTTGGGAAAAATTCATCAGCAACAACGGTTGCCGGTTCTCAGCCTCAGCGGGAAACTCACCGTGAGTTTGGAGTGTTGAGCAATCTAATGAGTGATCCCGAAGTGGAGGAAATTTGGCTTAATTCGCCAAATCGAATCTTTGTTGCAAAATCTGGCATAAGTGAACTCACCAATATTGTGATGACAAGCAACGATGTGAGAGACCTGGTGGAGAGGTTACTTATGTGGGGCGGGCGACGGCTCGACCTAACACATCCATTTGTTGATGCCAGATTGCCTGACGGAAGTCGGTTACATGTTGCTATTCCTGATGTAACGGCGACCCATTGGGCGGTCAATATTCGCAAACATCTCATTCGCGGTAAATCTCTTGATGACTTAGCCGATCTCGGCGTTATGACGCCGGCAATTTCCTCCTTCCTGGGACGAGCTGTACAAGCGGGGCTCAACATTGTCGTGAGCGGTTCAACCCAAGCAGGGAAGACAACGCTTCTCAACGCACTGGTGAGTTCCGTTGCCTTGCATAATCGAGTGATAACTATTGAAGAGGTTTTCGAATTGAAACCGCGTTTGCCCGACTGCGTTGCCTTGCAGACAAAACCTGCCAATCTGCAAGGTGATGGTGAAATTCCATTACGGCGACTAATTAAAGAGTCGCTGCGCATGCGGCCAACGCAGATTGTTGTGGGGGAGATACGAGAGGCAGAGTCACTTGACCTACTGATTGCGCTGAATTCAGGCATTCCTGGAATGGCGACAATCCACGCAAATTCTGCACGAGATGCAATTGCAAAGCTTCAGATATTGCCTCTGCTCGCTGGAGAAAACATTTCACATGAATTCATAGCGCCCATTGTTGCAAGCGCCATCGATCTCATCGTTCACACCACCATTCTGCGAGATTCGGGAGTTCGCAAGATAACTGAAATCGGATTAATCACAGGGCGAGTTGAGAATAACCACGTTGAAGTAGAACCGCTTTTTACCTACAAAGGCCGAGAAGACCGGGAGCACGTTAAAAAGGGCAGCAAGGGTTACGAAATTGGTCTTGGTGATCCGGAGAGAGTCTTTGCACGGAGGCGCTTATGAGTTCCGTCAAAATTTCTGGGAAACAAAAAGATATCTTCCAGGCGTTTCTCTTTTTCTTTGCTGGCCTACTAATTGCTCAAACGATTATCGGTTCTGCCCTTATAGCTTTTCCCTTTGCTCTAGCTGCGGCATATCTACCGTTTTACTTCACGCAGCGAAAGCGGGAGAGAGATCAACTTGCGTTAGCTCTTTTGTGGCCAGAAATAGTTGATCATCTCATCAGCGGTTTACGTTCGGGATTGTCATTGGCAGAGACTCTAATTCAACTTTCCATCCGAGGTCCACAAAGATCACGTTCAATTTTCGCCGATTGTGAATCCATGTTGCGGGCACAAGGCGATTTTCCACAAGTGTTTGCACATATTAAGGAAGCGTTTGGTGACCATATCGCTGATCAAGTTTGCGAGGTGTTGGACTTTGCTAGGCAGTCGGGAAGTCGGGACATCACAGTTATTTTGCGCACTCTGGGGGATCACATTCGTTCAGATATCGCAATTAAATCTGAAATACGGGCTAAGCACGGATGGATTAAGAACTCGGCTGTAATAGCAACTCTAGCGCCGTGGATTTTGCTTCTTATTTTATCGGCACAGCCAACAACGATTCGAGCATTTTCTACAGGTACAGGATTGGGCGTACTCATTCTTGGAATCCTGATGAGCATTACTGCTTTTCTTTGGATGGGGAAAGTTGGAAGAATTGAAGAGCCTCCGAGAATATTTATGCGAGTCTCGAAATGACTCTACTTTTAGCGGTTGCCGTTTTATGTCCAATCTTGCTCATTGGGCTTCTGATGCTTTTGGATGACGTTAGAGATGATGTTCGTTCGGTTTATTCAGAGCAGCAGGTGCGGCGCCGAAGGAAGCGGGAACTTCACCTCATCGAATTGGAATTTCCTGGTGTTGTTGAACTATTTACAATTTTGGTATCTGCAGGCCAAAGTCCATCGGCGGCGCTTTTGCGAATCAGCGAAGTTAGCTCCGGTGCGTTCGCACTTCTTCTGCGAGACGCAGTTCAACAGATGCGTCTCGGTGCTCCGCTGTCGCATGCCTTAGACATGATCAATGATGTTGTGAAATCACCTGTCATCCGCAGATTTAACGATTCCATTCTTATTGCAATTGAGCGCGGCACGCCGCTGGCAGAGGTGATTTCGCGCCAAGTTGATGAAGTTAGACAAGCACAACGCACTTCACTTCTCGAGAAGGCCGGAAAGGCGGAAATCGCGCTCATGATCCCGGTTGTATTTCTAATCCTTCCCGTTTCCGTTCTCTTCGCTTTATGGCCCTCCTATTTTGCCTTAGGCCAAAGTATGGGTTTCTAGTCTCAAACGAAATGAGGAATTGGAGGTGTTGATAACTGGCTTTCCACAGGTTAGCTCGAGGGCTAAGCAAAGGAGTTGATTGAAGAGAATTATTCGCGTCTCGAACTCTCCACTTATGAATGAAAACGAAGAACCGATGCGCTAGATACGGGAGTCGTTCGATAGCAGGAAAGTTCAACAACAGTAAGTACATCAAGTTGCGACTCGCAACTTTAGGAATAAAGGGAAAGTGGGACGAAATGAAAATCCGGAAAAGCCAATACAGTGCCGAGGAGCAGATCGAGCTTGAACGCTTAATTGGCAATATAAAACGCCACATTCGAGAGTCATTCACTTTGAAGAAGCTCATAAATCCAGGTTGGAAGCAGTGGGGAATTCGAATTGCTTGTTTCGGGATTGTCCATTTTCGCCATGGACTTCATAGAGTTAAAACGCAACTATTGAATGACCGGGGAGATGTGCCTGGATGGGTTCTCGTCGTGTTAATGACGACAGGACTTGTGACGGCAATTTGGACTCTTGCCGCTCCACGCATTCAATCAATTCTTCGCACCTCGCTCGACTCTATGAACAATATTCGGTGATCGAAGATGACTGAAAGCGTTATGGTGATGATTCCGCTTCTCATAACATTCTTGAGTGTTTTACAAATTTCTACCGGAGTTATGGCACGCGCGGTTTCGACAAATATTGTCCAAGGGGCAGCGGCTCGGATAGCGATTGATGGGGCCGCAGCAAATGAGATTACTCCTGGTTCAAACGTGGGCTCAGTAGATCTCCCTGGCGGCGGCACTATCAATATTGTGTCTCGCCAGATACACCAGGTTGCAATTTCCCCGTTATTACCTGGCGGTGATAATTACGAGGCCACGGGTATTGCGGTTTCTGAATAAGCGCAGTGGAACGCGTAAGAGCATTGAAACGCATAAGAGCAGTGAAACGCGTGGGTGCATTGAAACGCGTAAGCGCATTGAAACGCGTAAGCGCATTGAAACGCGTAAGCGCATTGAAACGCGTAATCACATTGAGCAAGTGACGCCAGGTGCGGTTTATGTGAATAGCCGCGATCAGGGAAGTGCGGTAGTCGAGTTTGTAGTTTTGACTCTGCCGCTTTTTGTTCCATTCGCGCTGTATCTAGCTGTTGTAAATACGCAATCGCAGGTGGCGTTCGACGCTCATAATCTTGCAAGGCAAGTTGCCCGGGCATTCGTGACGAGTCCAACTGAGGATCTAACCACTCCGCGCACGAATGTCGTTGTGAGCGCCTTTACAAATAGTGTTTTGAAAAAGCACGGCATAACTTCAGAGCCTCAGATAAAAGTGATTTGTGCAGCTTCGCCTTGTTTGACTCCAGGATCTGAAGTTGAAGTAATTGTGAACATTCTCGATAACTCAATGAAACCAAGCGGATACCTGAGGTTCATGAGTACAAGTCCAACTCGTGTGATTGCGCAAGATACGCAGGTAGTCGATACATGGAGGAGCACTTAGTGAAGTGGGCGCAAAACGACAGGGGATCCCTTTCAATTCTTTCGACCTCACTTTTCTTGCTTCTTGTCCTTTCCTCATTCGTTGTCATGAATGCATCTTCGGCATTCCTTGCAAAACGTGAATTAGTTCAAATAGGTGAGCTGGCCGCATCAAACGCTGCCCATATTCTTGATAAAAATGCTTACTATGCTTCAACATTCTTGAACTCCAGTTCAGTTAACTCGGCTTCACCTAACAACGCAGCCTCTAGCGCTTATGCAAAATCACCTCTTACTGGCTCGTGGAATTATTCTGGAAGTGCATTACCCATTGACTGCGCTAGCGCATATGCTGCTTTTTCAAGCGCTCTCTCTCGTGTAACCCTGAGGGGAAACCCAATTGCTTTTGCCGGATGGCAGTGCGATGGATTCGCGCTATCGGTGGTAATTTCTTCGCGCGTACAACATTTACTAGCACTTCCAATTCTCGGCTCTGAATCCCTTGTACCCATCACCGCAGAGATTGCAGTCGTAAATCGATTGCAGACGGGCGGATAACCAGAACTTCACTGAGAAAGTCGATAGGTTTAGATTCTGTAATACGACTGGTTCCCTTTCAGTTATTCTTGCCCAATGGCAGCTCGCGAATGGGAACTAGAGGTCGAGGAACTCGACGGCGTTCTCAAAAGCATCGAAGCCGTTTTAAATCTTCCCAAGTTGGAAAAAGAAGCTGAGGAACTTGAGGTTGAAGCGAGCGCACCAAATCTTTGGGATGACCCTGAGAAAGCTCAAGTCGTAACGAGCAAACTTTCTAGGGTGCAATCAACGTTAAATCGCGCAAAGACAATTCGTCGCCACTTAGAGGAAATTCCATTGTTGTACGAGTTGGCAATGGAAGAAAAGGATTCCGCGGCGGTTGCTGATGCCGGCAATGAACTAGACGCAATCGCAAAGACAATTCGCGAACTTGAAGTTCAAACTTTGCTCAACGGTGAATACGACGATCGAGATGCTTTGGTAACCATTCGCTCTGAAGCTGGCGGAGTTGAAGCGGCCGACTGGGCACAAATGGTTCAACGCATGTACCTGCGTTATTGCGAACGTAAAGGTTACAAAGTCGATGTCTTGGAAACTTCTTACGCCGAAGAAGCTGGGATTAAATCTTCAACTTTCCGCGTGAGCGCTCCATACGCGTACGGCCATCTCTCTGTTGAACAGGGAACTCATCGCCTAGTTCGAATTTCACCTTTTGATTCACAATCTCGACGCCACACATCCTTTGCTGGCGTAGAAGTTGTGCCCGTCGTGGCACAAAGTGATCACGTTGAGGTTGATGAAAAAGATATTCGCGTGGATGTGTATCGCTCATCGGGTCCTGGAGGACAGGGCGTTAACACAACAGACTCGGCCGTTCGTATTACGCACATGGCAACTGGAATTGTTGTCTCCTGTCAGAACGAGCGTTCACAGATTCAAAACAAAGCAACGGCTATGGCAGTTCTTCAGTCAAAG
Organism: uncultured Actinomycetes bacterium; assembly: GCA_903898555.1. Lineage (GTDB taxonomy): Bacteria > Actinomycetota > Actinomycetes > Nanopelagicales > Nanopelagicaceae > PALSA-747. The sequence goes on along the minus strand of CAIUFY010000097.1, from coordinate 3,018 downwards.
TTATTAGAACGCCGCCGCCAAGAAGAACGTGCGCGTATGGACGCCCTCAAGGGTGATTCAAGTGGATCTTGGGGCAATCAGATGCGCTCTTATGTATTGGCTCCGTATCAAATGGTGAAAGATCTTCGAACAGATTATGAAGTGGGTAATCCTTCAGCGGTCCTTGATGGAGATATCGATGGATTTATCGAGGCGGCAATTAAGTGGAGAAAGAGCGCCTAGTTTCAAGTTTTGAAGTTTTACTCCAAATTTTTTCTAAATTCACGCGTAATTGGCTTTTCTCACAGCATTTTCCGCGCGTATTTCCCCATTCTGCGCCCTGTGGCTACCTAAACTTTGAACCGTATCGGGAGGCTTGCTTTCCGTAATGGATTTGAAGCAAGTGCGAAGGAGCAGATGTGATTCGTTTTGAGAACGTCACGAAGTTATATCCGAAGCAGGAGAAACCTGCCTTGGATAAGGTGAGTTTGGATATTGAAAAAGGCGAGTTTGTCTTCCTTGTTGGACTCTCAGGTTCAGGAAAGTCAACATTCTTGCGTCTTTGTTTGCGTGAAGAAATGCCAACATCGGGCACGATTATTGTCGCGGGCAAGGATCTTGGGTCACTTTCCGCACATAAGGTTCCAGAGCTTCGTCGCCAAGTCGGAACCGTCTTTCAGGACTTCCGCTTACTTCCAAACAAAACTGTCTTTGAGAACGTTGCTTTTACATTGCATGTATTGGGTTTCACCCAGAAGGAAATTAATCGCGAAGTTCCAGAAGTGCTTGAGCTGGTCGGTTTAGAAGAGAAAGCAGACCGCAAGCCATCTGAGCTTTCAGGCGGAGAGCAACAACGTGTTGCCATCGCTCGAGCGTATGTTTCTCGCCCAAGGATTTTGATTGCTGATGAACCAACAGGAAATCTCGATCCAGCAACTTCGGTTGGAATTATGAAGTTGCTCGACAGAATTAATCGCGAAGGCACAACTGTTGTTATGGCAACCCACGACTCTGGAATCGTTGATCAGATGCGCAAGCGCGTAATCGAACTCGATGGCGGCCAGGTTGTCCGCGACCAGGTTCGCGGTGTTTACGGATACACGGGATAATTAAAGTAGAAGTTAGATAAAAGAAGTTAGATAAAAGAAGTTAGATAAAAGAAGTTAAAGAAGCAAGTCGAGAGAGAAAGCGGTAAGAGAAGATGCGCGCAGCGTTTATAGCCAGCGAAGTAAAGATTGGTATTCGCCGCAATCTCACGATGACTTTTGCCGTAATGGTGACTATTGCAATCTCCCTTACCCTTCTTGGTATCGGCCTTCTTGCGAATTCACAAGTTCGCGTTATGAAAGATTATTGGTATGACAAGATTGAAGTTTCAGTTTTCCTTTGCGGCTCGCTTTCTGAATCACCTTCTTGCGCCGGGGGACCGGTAACGGCAGATCAACGTCTTGCGATTCAACAAGATCTCCAAGCGCTACCTGTTGTGCAGACTGTTTTTTATGAGTCACAAGCCCAGGCTTACCAACACTTCCAAGAACGATTTAAAAATTCTGCAATTGCGCAAAACGTTACGCCAGACCAACTTCCAGAATCTTTCCGAGTGAAGTTGAAGGATCCGACGAAATTCAACGTAATTCAATCTGCCTTCTCTGGACGGCCAGGAGTAGATACCGTTCAAGATCAACGAGCGATTCTCGACAAGTTCTTTAAGCTTTTGAATGTACTTCGTGACGGCGCCCTTGCAATTGGTATCGCATCCATTGGGACCGCAATGCTTTTGATTTCAAATACGTTGCGCATCGCAGCCTTCAACCGTCGTCGTGAAACTGGCGTCATGAAACTTGTTGGCGCTACTTCTTTCTCCATCCAGCTGCCATTCCTTCTTGAAGGTGTGTTCTCGGCGATCATTGGCTGGATAGTCTCCACCGGACTGCTCTCTTTATTTAAGCTCTTGATTTCATCTCGAGTGGCACCGCTCTTGAGTTTCACGCGGTTCTTTACCTGGTCGGATGTCTGGGTCGCTTCTGCAGAACTGCTGGGAGTCGGCCTCGTGATCTCCTCAATTTCATCAATTATTACTCTTCGCAGACACCTTAAGGTCTGATTTGGGCCCCGAATGGGGCGCTTTGCGAATCGAAGGCAACATTTTGCGAGAGAATGTGTCTATACATATGTAACCAGAAGAATTCTGCCTGCCTAGAGCAGGATCATTCATAACGACGCAAATGGAGGTGACGACATGGTTAAAGAGACAGGCAAGAAGATGATTGCCCAAAACAAGGCTGCTCGTCACGACTATTTCATTGAAGAAGTCTATGAATGCGGAATTGTGTTATCTGGAACTGAAGTGAAGTCACTTCGCGCCGGCCGTGCTTCGTTGATTGATGGATTTGCAACCATCGACGGCAATGAAGCCTGGTTAGAGGGAGTGCATATTCCTGAATACAACGAGGGAAGTTGGACAAACCACACTCCTCGTCGTAAACGAAAACTCCTAATGCACCGACGCGAGATTGATAAATTGCATTCGATCATTAAGCAAGGTGGACTCACGCTTGTGCCGCTAACTTTGTACTTCACAGACGGACGCGCCAAGGTCGAGATTGCCCTAGCCAAAGGTAAGAAGGCGCACGATAAGCGTCAGTCACTCTTGGAGCGACAGGCCACACGTGAAGTCGCGCGAAACTTCTCGCGTAACAATTCAGGCAAGGACTACTAAGAAGCTAAACGGTTTGTTCGGAAAGCAGCAAGAGTGCCTTGCAAACCCAACGGTTTGTTCGGAAAGCAGCAAGAGGCCCTAGCAAACCCAACGGTTTGTTCGGAAAACAGCAAGAGTGCCTAACAAGGCGACTAGAGACGATTCAGCCTCTAATCAGACCGGATAGAAGGCGCTAATAAGTCAGCAGGAATGAAAACTACATAAAGATGCGTTACATAAAAGCTTTTAATTCTCATGTTTAAAACCATGGGGGTGATCGGTTTCGACTTTAGTTGTTGGGACAGAGGAAGCGGGCCGAGGAAGCTTGGATGATCTCGTTA
>CAIUFY010000096.1 GCA_903898555.1 uncultured Actinomycetes bacterium | reverse complement strand
TTCACCTTCTTTACGCGCAGCTTCCAAAATTTTCGATGTTAGACCAGCACCTAAGTCTGACTCGAGCAATGAAGTTTCCAGCTCTTTCCAGTCGGCAGCAGTTAGATTTGCCCCGCCGCGAAGTTTGTTGAAAAGCTTGCTAAAAAGAGCCATAGGTAAAACCCTTAGGCGTTTTCAGATTCACGCAAACGCTGAGAAATAACTTCTGAAACACCATCTCCGCGCATTGTGACGCCGTAAAGAGCATCCGCTATTTCCATCGTACGTTTTTGGTGGGTGATAACGATGAGCTGGGACTTTTCCCGAAGTTCTTCGAAAATTCCAAGAAGTCGACCAAGGTTTGTGTCATCAAGTGCGGCTTCAACTTCATCCATTACATAAAACGGACTAGGGCGAGCCTTAAAGATTGCAACCAACATCGCCACTGCCACGAGAGATCGCTCGCCACCTGAAAGCAAAGAAAGTCGCTTCACTCGCTTGCCCGGTGGGCGCGCTTCGACATCTACTCCAGTGGTCATCATGTCGTGGGGGTTAGTAAGAATGAGTCGGCCTTCTCCGCCTGGGAAAAGTCGGCTAAAGATTCCAACAAACTCACGTTCAGTATCGTGGTAGGCCTGTGTAAATATCTCAACGACCTTGTCATCAACTTCTTTAATAATGTCGAGAAGATCGCGTTTTGTTTTCTTCAAGTCTTCGAGTTGCTCTGCGAGGTAGCGCAAGCGTTCTTCCAGAGCCGAATACTCTTCAAGCGCTAGAGGATTGATCTTTCCAAGAGTTACGAGAGATTTTTCGGCTTGCGACAAACGCTTTTCTTGCTGGTCGCGTCGATATGGGATCAAATCTCCAGGAACAAAATTGCCTTCCTCGTCTTCAACAAATGTAGGCACATCGTTTTGAGGGCCGTATTCGCTAACGAGTGTTGAAACATCCACGCCAAGTTCTTCGACGGCTCGTGTTTCCAGCTGCTCAATTCGCATACGTTGCTCTGCTCGAACGATTTCATCTCTGTGCACAGAAGATGTGAGTTGCTCAAGTTCAGAGGTAAGTTCGCGACTCTTGCCGCGTACCGAAAGAATCTCACCATCACGGTCAGTGCGTCCAAGTTCTAGGCGCTGACGCTCGGCAAGCGCTTTCTGAATTGAAATTTCAATTTGAATTAGTGCTTCATAGGCAGTGTTCGCCGTTTCATGGGCAACGGTTGCTGCAAGAGCTCTTTGTTCGCGACGAATTATTGCTCGCTCGGCTCCCTCACGCTCGCTTCTTGCTGCATCTTCCAAGGCTTGCGCTCTTGCTGACAAAGCAGTTATGCGCTCTTCTTGTGTGCGAAGCTCTAATTTCGCTTCGACTTCTGCAGAGCGCGCAATTGAAACTTTTTCACGCAACGCTTCCAATTCTGTGACATCTGGTTCGCTAGGTGCTTGCTGAGACTGGAATTGAGATTGCGCTGCAGCTAGATCAGATTCATCTGAAGTTCTTTGCTCTGTTGCTTCAGCGAGTGAAGCAGTAAGTCTCTCAACCTCCGCTTGCGCACTCTTAACATTCTGTCCAGCAACTGCCATTTGTTCAGCAAGTCCAGACATTCGAGCATCTGAATCATTTAATTTAGAAAGAGTTGAGTCGTAAATATTTGTCTTACTTTCGACCTCTGCCTTGAGGCGAGCCAATTCAAATGCAAGCTTTTCACAGCGCGCACTCTTCTCGGAAAGCGATTCGCGAGTACGTTCGATAAGTGCGTTAATTTCAATTGCACTATTGCCGCCAGCAGATCCGCCCTTAACGCGAGTACGACTAACTACGTCACCGTCTTGAGTAACTGCGATGAGAGTGGGGTCAAAAGATAAAACCGATTGAGCGGAATCCAAATCCCTAACGGCGACGTAGCGGCTAAGAAGGTGCGAGAGAGCTCCATCTAGCCCGTCAGATTTAATCAAAGAGGAAAGTGCAACTACACCTTCTGGCGTTGAAAATGAGGAGGCCGAGGAATTTCCATCAATAACAAGAAGTTCAGATTGACCAGCTGATTCACTCTTTAGAAGGGTGAGGGCACTTACCGCCGATCGCATATCTGCAACGACGATTGAATCTGCAAGAGGTCCGAGAGCCGCTCCTACTGCCGCCTCCCATCCTGCTTCGACAGTAATAAGAGAAGAAAGGCGACCACGAACTTGAGCGCCACTGCGCCCGGACATAATTGCTTCCCCACCATCGCGATGGAGCAAAGATTCTTCTAACGCTGCAAGTCGCGCTGTGAGACCAGAACGCTCACGTTGGGCTGCTTGTTCAGATTCTTGAGCACTTTCAAATTCTGAAATTGCCAACTGCATTGCCTGCTTTGCACGCTCGTGCTGTGCATCTAAATCTGGTTCTGATGCATCGAGGCCAGCAATGTCACTTTCAAGTACAGCGAAATCGGATTTAAATTGTTGCAAGCGAGAAAGTGCCTCATCGCGCGCAGCAGTCAATCGTGTGATCTCGGCATTTGTTGCATCAATACGCGAACGAAGACCATTGATATGACCTTCTTGCCTTGCGGTGCCTTCGCGTTGATCAGCGATTGCACGAAGTGAGGCAGAAACTTTATTTTCCTCGGCAGCGAGTAAAGACTCTATGTCGCGTAACTCTTGCGTCACTGCAACAACCGACGTTTGGTGGATCTGCAACTTGGAATTTAATTCGACTTGTTCAGCTCGAAGTGCAACAGCCTCTTGATCCATCGCAACTGGATCACGTCCGCTGGCTCGAGCCTCTTCGCCCTCTTCCGATAGGAAACGAGCGCGTTCAGATGCCAACGATTGAACGCCACGGAATTTTTCACGTTGGGCAGTTAGGTTGTAATAGTTTTCTTGAGCTTGGACAAGCATCGGGTTTTCCGAAGCGCTGATGCGATCTAGCTCTTCTTCGCGTTCACGTGATTCGCGCAAAAGACGCTCAACTTCATCCCGACGTGATCGAAGTGTGGTTTCGTCTGCAACTTCCATTTCAAATTGTGACTTAAGTTGAATTAAATCATCGGCCAAGAGGCGAAGCCGGGAATCTCTCACATCAGATTGAATTGTCGATGCTCGACGTGCAACTTCCGCTTGCTTGCCAAGTGGTTTAAGTTGGCGGCGAAGTTCGACGGTGAGATCTTGAATACGCGCAAGATTTCCTTGCATTGAATCCAATTTGCGAAGTGCTTTTTCTTTTCGTTTTCTGTGCTTGAGCACTCCAGCAGCTTCTTCAATAAATGCCCGACGTTCATCAGGATTAGCAAGCAAGATTGCATCTAGTTGACCTTGGCCCACGATCACGTGCATTTCACGACCGATGCCGCTATCACTGAGTAGTTCTTGGATGTCTAACAGTCGAGAAGTTGAACCGTTTATCTGGTATTCGCTTGTACCGTTTCTAAAAAGTATGCGAGTGATAGTTACTTCCGAAAATTCAATCGGTAAAGTGCCATCAGCATTATCAATCGTTACAGATACTTCTGCTCGCCCGAGTGGAGCTCGGCCACTTGTTCCAGCGAAAATGACATCTTCCATTTTTCCGCCGCGAAGAGATTTTGCGCCTTGCTCGCCCATGACCCACGAAAGGGCATCGACGACATTTGATTTTCCAGATCCGTTCGGCCCAACAACGCAAGTAATCCCTCGCTCGAAATTAAGTTGCGTGCTCGATGCGAAGGATTTGAAGCCTTTGAGGGTTACGCTCTTCAAATACACGGGGAAAACCTATCGGCTCGCGGGCAACATTCTCACCATTTAGCGCGCGCTTCGACGTAGAGAAGCCTTCAGTTAAGGTCGAGAGTTTATTTCTTCGTAAGCTAATTTAGCGGCCACCTGTTCGGCTTCTCGCTTACTCTTTCCATGGCCGATTCCAAATTTTTCACCAGAAATTATTGCGGCTGCGGTGAAACTCTTGTCATGGTCTGGGCCAGATTCGTTTATTTCATATTCGGGAGATGAAAGCCCGCGCGCAGACGCAATTTCTTGCAGCGCAGTTTTGCCATCCAGAGTTGCTCCGGCTTTGCTCGCCTCATCAATTATTGGGCCAAACCATTTCAAAACAACTTCTGAAGTAATTTCAAACCCATGCTGAATATAGATAACTCCAACAAGTGCTTCTAGAGCGTCTGCAAGTATTGAATTCTTGTCGCGACCACCAGTTGCCTCTTCACCTTTTCCGATTCTAAGGAACGGAGAGATCTCAAGTTCTCGTGCAATGTTTGCAAGGGCACGCGTATTTACAACACCCGAACGGATTGGTGAAAGTTTGCTTTCATCAAAGTCTGGAAAACGCATATACAACTCTTGCGTTATGAGAAGTCCTAAAACACTATCGCCCAAAAATTCAAGACGTTCGTTCGTAGGGATTCCGCCGCTCTCGTACGCAAAAGAACGATGAGTGAAAGCGAGTTGAAGTAAATCTGGTTGAACGGATATACCGAGCGCTCCGGTGAGGGTCTCGTACATATCAAATCTCAGATCAGACAGCTAATACCTGACGACGGTTATATGTACCGCAGGTTGGGCATGCTGTGTGCTGCAACTTAGGTTGTTGGCACTGACCACATGTTGCAAGTGCTGCAGGTGTTGTCTTCCATGCGCTACGACGTGAGCGGGTACGCGAACGGGACATCTTCCGCTTTGGAACTGGCATAGCTAACCCCTTTTAGATAAACACTGTCGTAGTGACTTTATTACTAACAGCTTGACGACTTACTTTGTAAATTATGTGCGTAATTATGGCCGAAAGGTAGGAAATAGGGAAATCGGCCTATTTCTCAGAATCCTGGCCTTTTAAACCCTCTACCCCGTTCCAGCCTTCCAGCCCAGCCCAGCGAATATCGGTTTTCTCGTGGAAATGATCTTCTGGCAGGTCAGCCAGTTTGGCGCCGCAATCGGGGCAGAGCCCTTCGCAGTCGGGCGAGCAAAGTGGGTTTATGGGCAAGTCCAAGAGAAGGGCGTCTCGAATCGCGAATTCTAGGTCGATGAAATCCCCGTCCATATGAAGATCTTCATCCTCATCAACAACCTCAATTTCTTTAGCCTTTTTATGGCTCTTTTTCTCTGATTCATACCGATACAACTCAGTGAATGTTTGTTCTACATCAAGTTCGATTGGCTCAAGACAGCGCGTGCAGTCACCCGTTACAACTGCGATGACAGTTCCTGAAGCAAGAACGCCTTCACTCACAGACTGAATGCGCAAATCCACATCGATTGGTTCATCTTTTTCAACGCCCAAAACCGGGGTTCCAACGCGCTCGTGAATATCAAAAGTTAATTCGAATTCCTTCATCTCCCCTGCTCTGCGAGGCAAGTCGATGCAATTGAAGTAAAAGGGTCCGTGTTCCGTATGCATTTTATTCACTCAATTCAGAAAGTACGTGCTTGTCTTCAACGCCTTGCAACTTATCGCGACCGCGTTGCACAACATCAAGTGTTTTGTTGAGAATCACTTCAAGAGTGGCAAGCCGAGAATCAATATATGACTCGATCTCTTCACGTTCATACTTTGCTTCCGCTTCAACATCAGCCATAATTTTCTGAGCCTCTTTGTGAGCTGCTGCAACAATTTGGGTCTGCTCCACTAAGTGCGCAACCTCTTCGCGAGCATGAGCGATTAATTGATCAGCAGTTTCTTGCGCCTGCTCAATGATCGAATCTCTTTCAAGCAAAATTTCATTAGCACTTTGCAAATCTGTAGGTAAAGCCACGCGTGCTTGATCCAACATTTCCAAGAGTTCTCCACGATGGACAACACAGCTGGCTGAAAGCGGAACACCTCTTGCCTCTTTAACCATTGTTATTGCACTGTTGACACGTTCGGTTACTAAGAATTGATTTTCGTCGCTCATAAAATCCTCTTTACTATTGTCTGCTATTGAGCGCGTGTTTCACTCGCTCAACTAGTTGGGCTGGTACATATCCTGAAATATCTCCGTCGTAGGCAGCAATCTCTTTCACTAGAGATGAAGAGAGAAATGAGTAGGCCGGCGCTGTGGACATAAAGAGTGTCTCCACGCCTTTAAGTTGTAAATTCATCTGTGACATTTGAAGTTCGTAGTCGAAATCCGTGACAGCTCGTAAGCCTTTCACGATGGCTTGAATATCGTTTGCTTCGCAGTAATCAACTAGAAGACCAGACCAGGATGCGACCGTAACATTCTTGTATTCACTCGTTACTTCGCGAATCATTTCCATACGCTCGTCTACCGTAAATAGCGACTTCTTGGTTTTGTTTACGAGCACGGCAACAATTACTTCATCAAAAAGCAGGCTCGCTCGTTTGATGATATCCAGATGCCCAAATGTTATGGGGTCAAAAGATCCAGGGGAAACTACTTTCTTCACGGCAAAACGCTAGCAGAGTAACCGCCATAGAACATGCTTCCCTGCCCATATGAGCGTACTTTTTCGCACTCCATGCCTTCTGGCCATGGGAAAGGCTTGGCTTTGGAAGCTCTCTCGATTGTGATGATTCCCTTTGGTTGAATTAATTTTCTAGTTTTCACAATCTCAAGCAACTCAGATATTTCTTCGTTGGAAACCTCGTACGGGGGATCCATGAAAATAATGTCGTAACAAAGTGCGTGATCTGATTCAAGGAAACGTTTAGCCTGACTCTTAAAAACTTTGAATTTACCCACTGGATTTAATACCAAGTCGAAGTTGCGATCTGCAAGCTCGTTGAAGTCGGCCTCTACAGCGTGAACAACTTCAGCACCTCGGGAAAGGGCTTCTACTCCGACTGCTCCAGTTCCAGCGAAAAGGTCTAGAAAATAAAGGTCAGAGAAATTTCCAAACGCTGATTCAAGCGAAGAAAATAAACCTTCTCTAGCTCGGTCTGATGTAGGACGCACCCGATCATCCTCAGGTGAGTACAACTTCTTACCTTTTGAACTTCCAGAAATAATTCTCATTCGGTCTCTTCTATCCTTTATCGAGAAATGATGCGGCTTCTTCTGCGCGCAGCGCTGCAATTTCAACTGCCAAATCTGGTGAATTCTTGAGCAACGGGTCCTCTTCTATCATCCGTGTTGCAACACCTCTTGCCTCAATAATAAGTGGTTCATCGCGCAATACGCGCAAGAGCCGCAAATGTGACTGAGTTCCAGACTGTGCCTTTCCGAGAATGTCGCCTTCACTTCTTTGTTCTAGGTCGATTCGAGATAATTCAAAGCCATCTAAAGTTCCAGCCACTGCGGTCAGTCTTTCGATGGCAGCTGAGCCTTCTGGCGCTTCTGTCACAAACAAACAGAGTCCAGCAACTTTCCCTCGACCAACACGACCTCGAAGTTGGTGCAATTGTGAGACGCCAAATCTGTCTGCATTCATTATGACCATCACCGAGGCGTTTGGTACATCCACTCCAACTTCGATAACTGTTGTGCTCACTAGAACGTCAATCTTTCCTTCCGAAAAGGCGCGCATAGTTTCTTCTTTTAGCTCAGAACTTTGGCGACCATGAAGTGGGGCAACTCTTAAGCCTTTTAGTGCGCCCATAGCTAACGCAGGTGCGAGTTCTTCAACTGCAGCCATTGTTTTCGGATCGGCCGGTTCATCCAAGAGAACACCCATAGCCGCCGCAACTTCGCGATCGCGGCTTGTTATAACGCTGCTTCCTTCTTCGACTTCCGAGACAGAGATACGTGGAGCAACGATGTAAGCCTGATGTCCTTTTGCCACCTCTTCTCGAATTCTCTCCCACGCACGGTCGAGAAAGCGTGGTTTATCAAGTGAAGGAATCAAATGTGAAGTAATAAGCGGGCGACCAGAAGGTAATTGGCGAAGTGTCGAAACGTCCAAATCTCCAAAAACTGTCATCGCAACCGTGCGAGGAATTGGTGTTGCCGTCATAACCAGTAGATGAGGCGGTTGGTTTGGCTTTGCCTTTGCGCGTAGCGAATCGCGTTGTTCAACGCCGAATCTATGCTGTTCATCTACAACCACAAGTCCTAAATCATTGAAATCAACGCCTTCGCTTAGAAGTGCGTGTGTTCCGATCACGATACCCGCGCTACCAGAAGAAATTTCTGCAAGAACCTCACGTTTTGTTGCAGCGCTCATTGATCCAGTGAGAAGAGCGACTCTTGTTCCGTTTTCACTTCCACCAAGCGTTCCAGCAGCGGCAAGTGGTCCAAGTATTCGATTAATGGTTGAAAAATGTTGCATGGCCAGTACTTCTGTCGGGGCAAGAAGCGCTGCTTGCCCTCCAGTGTCAACGGTCGCGAGCATCGCGCGTAGAGCAATAACTGTTTTTCCAGAACCAACTTCACCTTGAAGCAGTCGATGCATTGGATGCGTTTTATTCATGTCACTTTCAATTTCCGCGGAAACTTCTTTTTGACCCTCTGTGTATGTGAAAGGCAAGCGAGCTTCAAATTCTGTTACCAAGCCGCCAACTCTTACCGGGCGTGCAACCGTCGGAAGCGAGCGCAACTCTGCTTTGCGCTGCGCGAGTAAGAGTTGCAGTAATAGGGCTTCATCAAAAGTTAACCGTTCACGCGCGATTTCTGCTTCCTCGCGAGTTGAAGGTTGATGAATTGAATGGAAAGCCTCAAGTAAGGGCGGATACCTAAATTTTTCTAAAACATCAGCAGGTATGGGATCAACAATTTCTTCAATGGAATGTAAGGCCACTTCAATTGACTGCGCGATTTTCCACGATGGTAACTTCGAAGTTGCTGGATAAACTGGAAGCGCCTTTCCGGCAAAAGCTGCCGTCGCCTCTTCCTCATCTCCACCTTCTGGCAAAATTTCATAATCCGGATGTGAGAGCTGGCGTTTATTATTGAAGACCCCTACTTTTCCAGCGAACATTCCTCGCATGCCAACTTTGAGCTGCTTCTCTCTCCATGCTTGATTAAAGAAAGTTAGCGACATCTCTGCAACACCATCTGTGATGATTACTTCGAGAATTACTCGACCACTTGCACGGCGCACATTGACCTTCTTTATGTCGGCTACAACCGTTGCTTCATCCCCTTCTTTAAGCTCCTGGATATCAGTGAGCTCCCCTCTCAGGATGTAGCGCCGGGGATAATGCCGAAGCAAATCTCCAGCCGTGGAGTACCCAAATGCCTTTTCAAAGACCGCGGCAGTCCTGTCCCCTATGACCCCCTTTAGAGGCCTATCAAGCGGAGAACCCTGGCTCTTCATGGGAGCAGTCTGCCTGAATTCGCCTTAAGCGGCCCCTTTCGGTAACCTACGGGGTCTAGTTTTTATCGGTTTTCGTTTTATTTATGAAGGAGTTCCACGTGGCATCCACATGCGATCTATGCGGCAAGGGCCCAAGCTTTGGCAACAACGTTTCGCACTCAATGCGCAAGACACGTCGTCGCTGGAATCCAAATATCCAGAGCATCCGTACCTTTATCGGCGGAGTCTCTAAGCGTCAGAACGTTTGCACATCTTGCATGAAGGCTGGCAAGGCAGTCCGCTAAATTCGGGCTCTCTCCGTCTTATGGCAAGGCCAATCCTTTTTATTGGAGATAGCGTTACCGATTGCGACCGCAATCGAGAACAATTTGATGGCCTTGGAAATGGCTTCGTAAAGCTTATTGACGAATCTAAATTATTTTCAGACCCAGTACTCAATCGTGGCATTAGCGGAGATCGAATTGGGAACCTGGAAGATCGTTGGCAATCAGACGTACTCGAACTAAGACCTCAAGTTCTCTCAATTCTCATTGGCGTGAATGACACATGGCGACGATATGACGACAATGATCCAACTTCCGCCGAAGATTTCACGACTCGATATCGCAATTTAATAATAAGAACCCAATCAACTCTTGATTTTAAACTTTATCTCTGCCAGCCATTCATTCTTCCAGTTCGAGAAGAAATGAAAGAATGGCTAGGTGATCTCAATGAAAAAATTGAAGGCATCAAGAGCCTTGCTCAAGAATTCGATGCAACATACGTTCCATTCGGAGATTATTTCAACTCAATGATTGCCGAACTTGGGATGGAAGGCCTTGCCGAAGATGGAATTCATCCGACAGAACTTGGTCATGAATTAATGGCTAAATTCTGGTTGCAAAACTTTAATAAATAATTAGTCGTTTACACCAAGCTCAGACATGAGCTCCCAGATTGGGCCATCAATCTGATCCCCAAACATCTTTGTCTTTGGGCCATCAAAGTACTCCCGTAGCTCTCCTAATTCCTGCACCAGGTTTTTATTCGAGATTAACATCTGCTCGTTTTTATCAAATTCACACCGCGCTAGAATTTCACCGAGTTGCAAAAGGGTATTTGCTCCTACTTCATACATTGCAATCCAGGGGTTAATCTCCAAAATAATTTCTGGACGTGAGAAATTTGAGGAACGTAATACTTCGATATTCCTAAGCATCGAATTCCCAGCATCAATAAATAATTTAGATGCCGTTGCAAGATCACCAGCACGCCTAGCCGTTGTTGCGTTATTAAAAACAGGACGCAAATCTGGAGCAGGATCTCCGCCGACGCACGTTCCCATCGTGCAACGTAACAAACCGCGAAGAGCGGCTCTGTCACCATCGTGAGGAAGAAGCTTTCGTAAACCTCTCTCCCATGCCTCATCTGGATTGTATGAATATGAATTCCATAGGTACTCACCAATTGTCGAGATGGGAAGTTGAGACATTTCAAATTGCGTCATGGGATTTGAGAGAAGGCCGACAGAGTACTTTTCCAAGCCTTTATCTCGACTCTGAATTGGCCCTATGAACAAACTATGGCGCAGTGAACCATCATTCACTGGGAAGTTATCCCAATAAAATGGTGGACGCTTTGTCGTCTTCATAAAGATTTCTGCATCAACGATTTCAAGATATTCAGAGAGAATCTGTCGCCCTGTCCAGAAAAGATTTATAGCTGGGTCAAGATTTTCGCCAAGGTCAACGAGATATGGCTCATTGCCTCTTCCCGAATAATGCATTGGACAGACGGTCAGAATTGCGCTCGGATCAATTTCCCGCAGACCTTGAAAAATCGCATTCGAAAATTCAGCATGCGCTAACGCGGTTGTTGGGTAGCGAGCCGCATCGGTAGCATCGCTCAATTCCCAAGAAATATCATCGAACAGGAGACCGAAATGAGTTACTCCTGCTGCACTGAGTTGTCGATAACGTGTTAGAACAGCTTGGCGGTCCTCGCCGCTGGAATAGGTGACAGATAATCCAGGGGAAACACAGACTGCAACAGAAACGCCATGCAGTGAACCAGCATGTGTTAGTTCCTTTATCTTTCCTATGAAGTTTTCGTTGAAGGGTGCACGCCATTTAAACCGCTGCCAGGGTGAATCCTTTGGAGCAATCATGAATGTATTCATGTTGAAATCAGCAAAATTGGGAATTGCCCGAAGTCTTTGCTCGTGTGTCCACGGAGTGCCATAAAAACCTTCGATGACGCCTCTGAATCCAAAGGCTGGGCCATCCTCAAGATTTAAGTCTGAATTTACCTTCGAAATTTTCCAAGCCAACAGAGCATTCAGGGCGTGTCGCAGCGCTAGTTTCCCCTCAGCCCAAATTTCGACAAAATGTTCCTGGTGACTTGTCTTCGCAATAATTTTGAAGTATTCGCCCTTGTCATAAGGGTGAATCTTTAGGGATGAAACGTCCGAACTAAATTGCTCACTAAATCTTGTGAAAAATGCAGTAACTACATCCTGCGCGTTAAAGGTTTCCACATATTCAACTAGCATAGAGAAAATCTTCCTTCCGTATCAATGAATCTGCGT
>CAIUFY010000095.1 GCA_903898555.1 uncultured Actinomycetes bacterium | reverse complement strand
AGTAGTAAAGGTTGCAGCTAAGAAGGTTGCAGCTAAGAAGCCTGCTGCTAAGAAGGTTGTAGCTAAGAAGCCAGCAGCTAAAAAAGCAGCTCCTAAGAAGCCTGCTGCTAAGAAGGTTGTGGCTAAGAAGCCAGCAGCTAAAAAAGCAGCTCCTAAGAAGGTTGCAAAGAAGAAGTAGTAATACTTTTTTAAAAAGAGGGGACCAGAAATGGTTCCCTCTTTTTATTTTCTCATTAGGCTAACAACATGAATCAGATGGAGATGAGCTACCAACCCCCAGCTGGCAGACCCCTCGGCACAAATGGATACTTTAAATTTGGCGCCGGCGTATTGATCCCTATCTTGTCGGCAATAACAAAGCGAGATTGGCGCGGAATGGAAAATATTCCACAAAGCGGTCCTGTTATCGTTGTAAGCAACCACATCTCTTACGCAGACCCTCTCGTCTTTTCACAGTTTCTCTATCAAAACGGACGAGCCCCAAGATTTCTTGGAAAGGCTTCTGTTTTTAGGATTCCTATTATTGGGAAAATAATCGCCGGCTCTGGTCAAATACCAGTGGAACGTGAGAGCGAAAATGCAAGGTTTGCCTTGCAGCATGCGATTGCATTTCTTAGGGCGGGTCATTGTCTGGGTGTTTATCCTGAAGGCACATTGACTCGAGATGAAAATTTCTGGCCTATGCGCGCCAAGACAGGTATTGCTCGTTTAGCAATAATTACGCAGGTCCCAGTAATTCCATGTGCTCAATATGGTGCCCAAGAAGTTCTTCCTCGCTACGGGAAACTCCCTCGTTTTTGGCGCAGGACGAAAGTATCGGTCTGGGCTGGCAAGCCATTGGAATTTTCTCGCTGGAAGGGGAAGGAAGAGGATCCGCAGGCGCTGAAAGAGGCCACAGAGTACGTAATGAGCGCATTAACTCGTCTCTTGGAGCAAATTAGGGGAGAATCGGCACCCGCAGAAATATTTGACCCTCACAATTCAGAACTACCACGAACTGGTAATTACAAGAAAGCGAAGCGAGATAAGTAATGAGTCGAGTTAGCGTATTAGGTTCCGGAGCATGGGGAACCACTCTCTCTCAAGTTCTTGCAGATGCTGGTCAAGAAGTTTTGGTCTGGGGTCGAAATGCAAACGTGGTCAAGGAAATTAATGACGACCATACGAATCATGCATTCTTGCCTGGGGCCCAACTCCCTTCATCAATAAAGGCAACGACTGATGTTATGGAAGCGTTCGAATTTGGCGAAGCACTCGTATTGGCAATTCCCGCCCAGACTCTTCGCGAGAATCTATTATCGTGGAAAGGTAAATTTCCACTTTCAAAACCAATCATTAGTACCTTAAAAGGTATTGAAGCTGAGACTCACTCGCGCATGACAGAGATTGTTGTGAGCGAATTAGGAGCGCCTCTTGAAAATATTGGATTAATTACTGGTCCAAATTTGGCGGCAGAGATGATTCTAAGACAGCCCGCGGGAGCCGTTGCGGCATCCATAAATGCTGCAATATCTGAATTTATGATTGAACTATTTACAACGCCATATTTTAGAGTTTATCCATCGCATGATTTGGTCGGATGCGAATTGGCCGGTGCTACAAAGAGCGTCATCGCTCTAGCTGTTGGTATGGCCGTCGGTCTTGATCTTGGTGAAAATACTCAATCCATGATTATTACTCGCGGGCTCAGTGAAGTTGCTCGATTTGGTCAAGCATATGGTGCTGATCCTCTGACAAACCTTGGCCTAGCTGGAATGGGTGATTTGGTTGCGAGTTGTGGATCTGGACTTTCTCGAAATAGAACTTTCGGAGAGGTCCTTGGTCGAACTGGCTCTTTAGATCAAACTAGAAATTCAGTAGCAAAAACAGTGGAAGGCGTTGCCTCAGCTCCCGCTATTTTAGAACTTGCCCATCGCGTAGGAGTTGAAGTTCCAATTATTGAAGCTGTTGCAGATGTCGTGTGCGGAAATATTTCACCAAGACAAGCACTTGATCGCTTAATGACAGTTCCACTCGAAGGTGAAATCAAATGAGTGAACGCCGCAAGATACGCGTGGGAATTGTCGCTGGCGGAAAAAGTAGCGAGCACGAGATTTCCTGCATATCTGCCGGGGGCGTCTTAGCAGCAATTGATCGAGATCTATTTGAACCCACTCTTATTGGCATCACAAAATCCGGAGAATGGGTTATCCCACCCTCTGATCAGAAGCTGGAAATTAGTAACGGAGTTCTGCCTGAAATAGTTGGCGGAACGGTGAAGAAGATTGAAGATGCAATTGATGGGTTGGATCTCCTCTTTCCAATACTTCACGGCCCATTTGGCGAAGACGGTACTTTTCAAGGTCTCTGTGAAATGTTGGGGATCAGATACGTAGGTTCAGGCGTACTTGCAAGCGCCGTGGCAATGGACAAATCATTTGCAAAATCTATTTTTTCTTCCAATGGCTTGAATGTTGCAGATGGGCTTGTCGTGACTTCAAGCAACGAAATTGACGCCTCAAATTTGAAATATCCTCTCTTTGTTAAGCCCGCACGCGGAGGCTCAAGCAGGGGTACGACAAAGATCAAAGACCCATCGCTACTTAAAGACGCTGTTGATGAAGCTCTTAAATATGATTCCAAGGTATTGATTGAAAGTGGAGTAGTTGGTCGCGAGATTGAATGCGCTGTCTTAGAAGTCGACGGCGTTCCAACAGCCTCACCGCTTGTAGAGATCAAGATTCTTGGAAGTCACGAGTTCTATGATTTTGAAGCAAAATACTTAGATGGTGCAACGCAGTTGGTGCATCCAGATGGCTTGCCTTCAGATATCTATTCAGGCATTCAGTCTGCTGCTGTTCAAGCTTTTGCTTCGCTGGGCTGCAAAGGTCTTGCCCGTGTTGATTTCTTTTTTGCAGATGGGAAAATATTCATCAACGAACTCAATACTATGCCGGGCTTCACTGCGACTTCGGTCTTTCCAAAGTTATGGCAACAAGCTGGAATTAGTTATACAGATCTTATTTCGCGGCTAATTAATTCTGCCCTTTAAATTAGTAATCAGAACTTGTAACAGGACAGGTCAATGTGCGAGTAATTCCACTGACTGCCTGAACTTTTGAAAGAATTGTCCGACCAAACTCTTCCATACCCTGGGCTTCAGCACGCATGATTACATCGTATGGACCGGTGACGCCTTCAGAGAGAGTCACACCTGGAATCGCAGAAATAGCCTTTGCAACACCGGCTGCTTTGCCAACTTCGGTTTGAATTAAAATATAAGCCTGCACAGTCATTTCATCCTCCAGTATTCGCACATCCGGCCAGTGTCATAGGCTACCTTGTGAGAGCAGTCGGAAGAAGTGGCTGTAGGCCGAAGGGAGATTCATGACAAGTGAAGCGGATTACCTTCGCGTCCTTGAAAGCGTCTTTCATGCGCAATCAGAAGAGATTGAGGTAGGCATCGGTGACGATGCTGCAGTAATCGCGCCACAGAAAAGAGCGCTTGCACTCTCAACTGATATGGCCGTAGAAGGAACACATTTCAATCGTCAGTGGTCAAGTCTTTATGAGATTGGCGGGAAAGTAACGGCCGCAAATTTGGCAGATATTTTTGCTATGGGAGGAAGACCAAAATTCCTACTTGTTGCCGCAGCAATTCCAACGAATTTTTCACTAAACGAAATTAAAGAATTAGCACAGGGAATCCAGGACGAAGCCTCAAAAGTTGGTTCATATGTTGTTGGGGGAGACTTAACGAGGTCAGCCCTTCTGACAATCGCTGTTACTGTTTTTGGTGAGGTAGAAAACCCGATTCTTCGATCTGGCGCGAAAGTAGGGGATTACGTATGTGTCTCTGAATTGCCAGGAAAATCTTCTCGAGGTCTAGAACTCTTGAAATCTGGAATTTTTGATGAACAAACCCTTGATCATCGCTACCCAATTGTTAATTACGAAAAAATATCGCACCTAGATCGTTTAAACGTGAACTCACTTACAGATGTAAGCGATGGACTCATCTCTGAATTATCAGGAATCGCAGAAGCTTCAAAGGTTCGAATAGAACTTGATTCTGCGAAATTCCCGTGTAGCCAATACGTCCTGCACGGAGGAGAGGATCATGTTTTTGTGGGAACTTTTACCGCACTGCCCGATGGATGGATCAAGCTCGGTTCTGTTCTTTCAGGTACTGGTGTTTATCTCGATGGCACACAAATTACCCATCAAGGATTTGAGCATTTCTAGGGGTTAACGAGTTAAGGTAACTTTTGAAAGCCCAACGGGACTATCTGGATCAAGTCCATTCTGGACGCAAAGTTTAAGAGCAAAACGTTGCAAAATTATCGCATCGACTATGGAGGCGATAATTTCGTTTTGCACATTAGCTCCCGGAATTCGAAGTTCACCAGGTGCACTCATTCCTCCGAGTCCAAGCCAAAATATTCGTGCCCCCGATGACCGGATTCGGTCCGTCGCATCCTTCATTGATGCATCGGGAATGTGATGAGGAGCGAGTATCAAGACTTGCGTCTCTGACGTTAGCGCCGAAATTGGTCCATGAAGATAGTCCGCCGTTGAAAGCCCCTGAACCGAGACTTTGCAGGTTTCTTGAATCTTGAGCGCAGCTTCGCGTGCGTTAGGGTAGGAAAATCCTCGACCTAAAATAACAATCTCGTGACGCAATGTGCATTGAGCGACAAGTTCATCGATATTATCTTTTAAAACATCCTCTGCTGCAGCAACGATTTCGTCAACGCCTGATGGAACATTTTGCCATGCCGACACCAAGAGGTAGGCAGCAAGCAATTCGGCAGCGTAGCTCTTGCTTGCAGCAACGGCCAATTCTGGCCCAGCCAACAAATCAATATGAAGATGAGCAACTCTTGCAAGCGGTGAGTGAACGTCATTTGTTATTGAGACCAAGGTTGCACCTGCGGCAACTGCAGCATCCGCGTACGCCACCAAATCGGGGGATTGGCCACTTTGGCTTAGCGCCACCACCAAGACGTTCTTAAATCGCAATTTTGTGTCGTAGATAGTTACTGAAGATGGCGAGGTGAGTCCCACAGGTAAACCAAGTTGGGTTTCAATTAAGTATTTCAAGAAATGAGCGGCATTATCTGAAGTACCTCGAGCCAGAATCAAGACTGAGGACAAGTCTTGGCCTCGCAGAAGTTCTCCAGCGTTTTTGAATGTCTGCGTATCTTTCAGCAGTCGCGAGAAAACTTGCGGAATCTCTGAAATTTCCCTTGACATTAGTTCGCCGTTCATTTTAGAGCCTTTCGAATCATGGATGGAAAATCAGAAATTATGACGTCAACATTTGAATCCCTCATGAGCCGAGCATCTTCAGGGCTGTTTACTGTCCATACATAAACGCGTTTCCCGCGAGATTGAAGTCGACGTACTAATTGAGAATCTTTACGGACTTGATCCACCTCAAGAGCAACAATCGGACTTGAGGAGATAAGAACACCACGTCTATTCCAAACGAGGCTCACGGCAGGCCAAGGCGAACGTTGGATCTTCCGTGTTGCCCACCATGAAAACGACATGATTGAAATGCCTATTCCAGCACTCTCAATTTCTTTTCGCCGCGAATTAAGTAATTGAATAAGCGACTTTTCTACGGCTCCTCGTGTTGGCACCGGGTGTTTAGTTTCATATGCAATGTCTTTCTTGTATTCAATTGCTAAATCGAGTAATTCGGAAGCGGTCATAATTGGGAATTGTTTGAGGAGCTCTGCTTTCGTTGAGCTTGCTATAGATAATTCGCACTTAGCAACTCGAGTCATATCATCGTCATGCCACAATATGAGTTCATTGTCTTTGCTCAATCTAACATCGCACTCAAAACCATCTGCAGATTGGGATATTGCAGCTTCATAGGCTTCTCGAGTCATTTCCGTAAATTCACCGCTAGCCCCACGGTGGGCATAAATCAAAGGTGTTTTCATTGCGTCAGACCGTTTTCGGATAATGTGCAGTTGAGGACCACGCGGGACCTAGCTCTTCCATAGATGTATTGATCTTTCTGTTGAGAGTGTAAAGGTTCCATGTTTTTTTCAACCTTAAGTCAGCGACTGCAACATCGTATCCGCCAAAACCTGTTTCTCGGTTTGTGGTCACATAAAAGAGATAGCGCATACCATTTTCGAAAGGAAACGGATCTGACGAATCCCAAACTGTGCTATCAAAGAAGAGCGGGGTGGCATTTCCAGCAAGGTCACTAAACATCACTCGATCAGTCTTATTCGATTGCGTTTGTGTAAAGTAAAAGGCGTTTGAAGAAATCGCAATCGGATAATATGAAGAAAGTCCCGGTCCGCCCCAGATTGTGCGGACAACTCCTTTAGAAATCATTTTTATTTCTTTAGAATTTTCAAAAAGGATGTCGGTGCCATTGGGCATGAAATATGGCATGGATGCTTCCCCGTCACCTACGGAGTAGGTTGAAATAACTTTTCCGTTTAGATCCATTTGCGTAAGGACCCCGTCGCTCTTGTAAATGATAGAGGCCCCATCTGGGGAAAATTTTGGATCCTCATCGCGCTTCCCATTGAGCCCGGTGAGATTGACTGGATCAGCCCATCGGATGCCGTCAAAAGTGGTAATGAAAATATCCCAATCTTTTTCGCCCTTTTGGGAACCCATAAAGACGATATGTCTGCCATCTGGTGAAAAGTGGCCGTTCATGGAGTGGATGGTTTTCCAGTTCTTACTTATCTGGGCCAGTTTTCCGCTTTTCAGATCGACCATCCACATCGTGCCATCCCAATGTTGATATGAGGTGTATCTGTGGAAGAGCAGTACTCCCGAGAGAGCGGGTGCTTTTCCAGTAATTATTGGAGTGCCTTCAGTCGCAGCGAATGAAGTACCAGCAGTGACTGCAGCAAGGAAGAGGGCAATGAAGCTTTGTAACGGTTTGATAACGATGGCGATTCCCCCTTCCTAATTCCTGCCCGAAGTGTAAGGTACCTTTACTCAATTCGGTAGGTTTCCTAACACAACGGCGTGGGCTAGATGTGGACTTACCAAAAGCATGAGACAGGAGCGATGGATGATGAAGAAGGGCTTTATTGCTTCCCTAGCAACGACAGCAATCTTCGCAGGCAGCTTGGTCGGTTCAGCAGCTGGGGCACAAGCGGCAGCACGTACGGTTACAGTCTGGCAGCCACAAACCGGCGATACTTTGGCGGCTTGGCAAAGCGCAATGACGAGAATTGAAAAAGCAAATCCAGGATTAACGATTAAAGATGTCGGCTCAGTGGATATGGCGAAATCGCTTTCTGCGATCAATGCTGGAAATGGGCCAGACATTTCACTTTCAAATGGCGCAGGAAACCTTGGATGGTTCTGCGGAAGTGGAGCGTGGCAGAAACTCAACGCCGCGATCTCTTCAACAAAGGGTATTAAGTTACAAAGTACATTTACGGCGCCTGCCATAAATTATTCAACAAGTGGATCAAACCGATGCGCGCTCCCTGCGCCTGGCGGAACTGAAGTGACCACTTTCTACTACAACAAGGATTTGCTTGCAAAGGCTGGTTTCAAAAACCCACCTCAAACAACATCCGAGCTCTTGACGTATTCAAAGAAACTAACCACATTCAACTCTGACGGTTCAATTAAGTCAGCTGGATTCATTCCGTGGGCTGGATATGCATCAAATGATATGGATGCGATGTGGCTTGGCTGGATGTTCGGAGCAACATGGTTTACCTCAAGCGGTAATCCTGCATTCGTTTCCGACACAAAGTGGGCTCGTGCATTTAACTGGCAGAAAAACTTTATTGCACAAGTTTATGGCGGCGGAGACTACAAGAAGGGCGCTGCGCTGGTAACTAAGTTTGCTGCAAGTGCAGGTGACTTCTGGGGCGGAGATAACGACTTTGTAAAGGGACGTGTGGCAATGATGACATCCATGGACTGGATGTCTCAAATGTTCTGCGACCTCAATTGGGCTCTCAACCCTTGTACAAAGCCAGTCGTGAACTTTGGAATTGCGGCTCTACCAATGGATGACCGCCTTGCGGCCCACTATGGATCATCACCTGTAGGTGGCGCTCTGATGGGTATCTCAAAAGGTTCAAAGAATTTCGCGGACGCTTGGTTGGTCTTGAAGTCACTTGCAACCGACGCGCAATTAGCGACGGACCTTTCAAACGCAACTGGGTCTATCCCAACGTTGATTTCTTTGCAGAACTCACCAAAGATAACCTTCCCAGCTTTCTACGACAACGTTTATTCAATTACTCAGAATAAATACTCTGGTTGGCACGGTTTGCGTAACACCGGAGCTCACCGCGAAGAAACTGAAATGAACAATTTCATGGCGGCCTGGCAAGCGGGATCAGTCTCCAACCTCGCAACAGGACTTGGTCAAGTTGTGAATACTGTGAACGACATTTTGGCAAATAATTACTCTGCAGGATCAAACGGGTAATTAAGGTCATAATGATGTCAATTGGAAGTGTATTAGTGAGCCCTCGTCGGAAGGCGAGGGCTCGCAATAATTCAAAACGCCTAAAGGCTAGAGCCAAATTGCGAACTCCTTGGCTTTTTATTTCTCTATGCATGTCGCCTTGGGTTCTCGGATTTCTATTTTTTACGGCA
This sequence comes from uncultured Actinomycetes bacterium, assembly GCA_903898555.1. Lineage (GTDB taxonomy): Bacteria > Actinomycetota > Actinomycetes > Nanopelagicales > Nanopelagicaceae > PALSA-747. Next base: position 5,133 of record CAIUFY010000095.1, on the reverse strand, counting down.
TATCCAATGGTTGCCAGTTTTTATGAATCTTTCACGCGATTTGACCTCATTAATTCTCCGACTTGGATAGGGCTCGGGAATTTTCGGAGAATGTTTTTTCACGACTCACTCTTCTGGACTTCGATAAGAAATACCTTTTGGATTTCAGCTATATCTATTCCACTACGAATTTGTTTTGCTCTATTTACGGCCTGGATTTTGACCAAGCCCAAGCGGGGCAGAACCATTTACCGAACAATTTTCTTTATTCCAGCGATGGTCCCAACTGTTGCTGCGACGATGTCCTTTACATACATTTTTAACCCAGCTGTTGGGCCTATCAATAAGTTCCTCGAATCATTTGGGATAAAGAATCCGCCTCTGTGGTTCATGGATCCTCGCTGGTCTAAGTGGGCACTTATAATTCTTGGTCTCTGGGGCATAGGTGACACAATGATTATCTACTTGGCTGGATTCCTTGATGTGCCTAAATCGCTTTATGAGGCTGCGGATTTAGAGGGTGCAAATGCGTGGCAGCAGTTTAGATACGTCACTTTGCCGCTCATGACGCCTGTAATATTTTTCTCAGCCGTCACAGGAATCATCGGAAGTTTCCAATACTTCACTGAAGCTTATGTAGCAGCTGGTCAAGTTCTTGACTACTCCCACTCCATGTATTTCTATGCCACACATATTTATAACGAGGCTTTTGCCAACTATCAAATGGGATATGCATCCGCGCTTGCATGGATCCTTCTCGTAATCACATTGGCTTGCACATTCATAATGCTACGCACCCAACGACGTTGGGTTCATTATCCAAACGGAAGTCTTTTTAAATGAACAAAACCTCATCTAGTACTAATTTGAGTGCAATATCAAGGGATTGGTCGGCCGAGGCACGAAAGGCTAAGTTCCAGAAACGCCGCCGCCGCATTCTTTTCGGGATAGCCAATCATTCTGTGCTGGTGGCAATGTCTGCCGTATTCCTTATGCCATTGTTCCTGATAGTTGTCATCTCACTCATGGATTTTCAACAAGCATCGCGACGAGCGCTTTGGCCTCACCCTTTTATCTGGCATAACTATCTTGAAGTATTTCAAGCCGTCCCATTCCTTCACTGGACGCTTAATACGCTTTTCGTATCTGTCCTGACAATGATTGGCACTGTGGTCTCAAGTGTGCCACCTGCATATGTTTTGTCCCGTTTAAATTGGAAGGGACGTCAGACATCTTTCATCATCATCCTTGCGACCATGATGTTGCCAGGGCAAGTGACGATGATTCCAGTTTATGTGATCTTCTCAAGGTTGCATTGGATACCTTCATTCCTTCCACTCATTGTTCCAGCATTCTTCTCAAGTGCTTTCTCGATTTTCCTTCTAAGACAGTTCTTCACAACAATCCCCGATGAAATTTCTGACGCTGCACGAATTGATGGATGTAATGAGTGGCAAGTGATGATGCGAATTGTTGTGCCATTGGCTAAACCCGCAATTTCAGCGGTCGGACTTTTCGCTTTTCTCGGTGCGTGGAACGATTTCTTTGGTCCACTTTTATATCTGGTCGAAAATAAGAATTTGTGGACTCTTGGAATTGGGCTAACGCAATTTCAGGGAATTCACCACGTAGACAAGAATATGCTGATGACTGCATCTGCACTCTTTATGCTTCCAGTAATTATTATTTTCTTCTTTTCTCAAAAAGTATTCATCGAGGGAGTTACCCTCACCGGTGTTAAAGGATAATAGTGGCCCTAAATTCAGATTCTCCAGCAGTCCCTACTCTGTTGAGAGAAATTAACGAACGTAGAGTCCTTGATGTTCTGCGAATTAATGGGGCTCTGCATGCGGCAGAAATCGCACGTTTAGTTGGCCTTTCCAAGCCCACAACCGCGGCACTACTGCGTGGTCTTATCGATGTTGGATTGGTGGATGAGGATCGCCCAGGAGATCTTGACTCCAAGAGAGCGCGTTCGGTTTATTCAGCTGCCACAAAAATTGGAATTTCCCTGGCCATCGACATCGGGGCTCGCTATTTACGAGCCGCTACTGCGGACATCAATGGAGTTCAACTTTCAGAAGTGAGTGTTGCGGTCGATGAGATGAACTTAAAGCAGCTATTGGCTTCACTCAATGCTGCGGTCGACAGAGCCCTTTCTGACGCTGCTTCACTTCATGAAGATATCGTTTCAATTGTGATTGGGACGCCTGGTGTGGTTGACAAGCGCACGGGTCAAATCGCCATCGCCGGAACAATTGGTGATTTAGATGGAATTCAATTGGGTGAAGTGATTAGCCGGGAATTCGGGGTTGAGCCACATCTGGAAAACGATATCAATTTGGTAGCGATAGCAGAACTCGAAAAAGGTTTAGGACGAGGCGTATTGGATTTCGCAGTTCTTTCTATCGGAACAGGGCTCGGCGCAGGTTTAGTTCTCAATGGCAAACTCCATCGCGGGCATCGAGGGGCAGCGGGAGAAGTTTTCTATGTCCCATTTGGAGATCCGTTTGATCCCCATCATTCATCTACAAACCCCGCCGGTGGCGGACTGACGGAACTTGCCGAACAGCTTGCCTCTACTTCGGTTGCCAGTGAGTTAAAGAAGCCATACACGACTGTTTCGATTCTAGATGCAGCAAGAAGAGGTGACGAATTTGCTCGAATGGTCGTAGAACACGAAGCCGAACGCATATCTTTATATGTAGCTTCTATTTCAGCAGTCGTAGATGTGGAATTAGTTATTCTTGCTGGCGGTATTGGGCGCCAGGCGGACGTGCTTCTGAATCCCGTTCGAAAGATGGTCGAACAGCTTCTGCCTTTTCCGCCACGTGTTGAGGGCACATCTCTCGGAGAGAGCGCAGTCCTCGTTGGAGCGCTGCAGTTGGCGACGAGGAAATCCCAAGAGATTATTTTCAGAGAACGTTCATCTGCAATCGATAATGATTTTGTTACGGTCGACAGATGAAGCTCGCTGTAATTGGAGGAGGTTCGACTTACACGCCAGAACTCATTGACGGCATACTTTTGCGCCGAGAGCGCCTGCCAATAACCGAGATTGTGTTAGTTGACCCAAATCTTGCCAGAGTAAAAATTGTAGGTGAATTTGCTCAACGGATGATTGACTTTAAATCAGGAGGAATAAAGCTTTCGTGGACGAGTAATCCAGTGGAGGCAATTAGCGGCGCAGATTTTGTTGTAAGCCAATTTAGAGTGGGATCTCAAGCAGCACGTCACCGAGATGAACTCTTGGGAAGAGAGTTTGGCCTAATTGGTCAGGAAACAGTGGGAGTGGGAGGCTTCGCTAAAGCTTTACGAACCATTCCCGAAGTACTAAAAATTGCGGAGATTATTCGCACATATTCCCCTGAAGCGCTTCTCATTAACTTTACCAATCCAGCTGGACTCATTACAGAAACTTTGCAAAGACTGGCATCGGACGTCAAGAGCATTGGCTTGTGCAATGTGCCTTGGAATGTCAGAAAAGAAATTGCGAGTTTGTTAAGTATTGACAGTGAAAAAGTTGATCTGGATTATGTCGGCCTTAATCATCTTTCGTGGGTGCGTGGCGTGAATGTTGGTGGGCAAAATCGATCCGATGAAGCGATTGATGGTTTTCATAATTTGACGATTAATCAAGCAGGCGGGGATGAAGAGCCTGAATGGATTCCACAAGTAGTGCAGCAGATGCATGCGGTTCCGAATTACTACCTGATGTACTACTACGAAACTCGAGAATGGATTGAGTACCAAAAGACGCATCCCACGCGCGCATCAAAAGTGGCCGAAATCGAAGACGTACTCCTAAAGAAGTATTCAGATATCCACTTAGTGGAAAAGCCTCCCGAACTTATGCAACGTGGTGGGGCGTATTATTCCGATTCCGCGGCGGAATTAATGGCAGATATAGCAACTGATGCCGGAACGACACATATTGTGAACACTCGAAATAACGGAGCAGTGCCAGGATTCGCCGATGACGTTGTCATGGAAATTCCCGCCGTTATCACGAGATCTGGGGCGAGGTCGATTGCGACGACCCCACTTAGGGCTGATATGCATGGGCTAGTAAGCAGCGTGAAAGATTTTGAACTTCTAACAATTGAAGCTGCGATGAGCGGGCGGGAAGACCTAGCAAAGGCGGCACTGTTAAAGAATCCAATTGGACCTTCTGAAGAAACTGTGGACCAATTGTGGAAGCGACTGGTAGAAGTTAATTTAGGATCGTTGGGTCTTTTCAATGCCTAAGAAATATCTATTCGGAATTGATGTTGGTGGCACCAAGACCCATGCCGTCATTTGCGACGCCACCGGGCTCATAGTGAGTGTTACTTCTGGGGATGGAGCGAACTGGGAGAGCGTTGGCTTGGAAACCGCTCTTACAACCATTCAGAGAATTTCTGGGCAGGCACTTGACTCGGCTGGGCTCACATTTGAGGACATTTCCTCAACAACTCTGGCAATGGCGGGAGCGGATTGGGACGAAGATGCCGCCATGTTGCATAAAGCGCTTGTAGAAAGAGGATTTCCAGAAAGCGCAGTGGTGGTTAATGACGCGATTGCAGCACTCTATGCAGGAACTCGAGACGGAATCGGCTGTGTTTCAAATGCAGGAACTGCTGGAAAAGTTATAGGCCGTGACAAGGTGCAAACCATTGCAACAATCGGCGGTGTGGTTGGAGAAGGCGCAGGGGCGCTTCAAATATCAATGGAGATTTTGACCCAATGTATTTATGCTTTCAACGGACGTGAAGAAAAAACTCCAATCTATTATGAAATTTTGGGCGATACGCCTGAAGTGGAATTCTTCCGCAATCTGACTAGAAAGGGATATCACCACACCTCCAGCATCGCTCCAAAGGTCTTTGAAGCATCCCTTCAGGGGGACCGTTTGGCAATTCTTGCCGTTGAACGAACTGCGCTCGATCACGCCAACGACGTGATAGCAATTGCGAAGAGACTGGAAATTGAGAGCGATCTGACAGTCGTCTGCTCGGGAGGGTTACATACATCTGACTCTCATATATTCAACAAAATTTTTAGAGAACGTGTAATGCATGAGATCCCATATGCTAATTTCACCGTACTTCGTGTGCCGCCAGTTGTTGGATCGCTCTCGCATGCCGCAGAGCGCGTTGGCTTACTGAATGAAGT
>CAIUFY010000094.1 GCA_903898555.1 uncultured Actinomycetes bacterium | reverse complement strand
GCACAAGCTTTATGGCAGCAAGTAAGAAAGTTTCTGACCTCGCGCAACTTGCAGCAGAGGCAATTAACGAAAAGCTCGGCGAAGATATTGTCGCTCTAGATATGACAGAGCAACTTATTCTTTCCGAGGTATTCCTGATAGCAACAGCTCAAAATGAACGTCAGGTTGATGGTATTGCTGATGCGGTTTTTGAAAAGTTGGCGGCAATTGGCGAAAAGCCAATTCGAAAAGAGGGCAGTGGTCAGTGGATCCTGCTCGACTATTCAGATCTAGTCGTTCACATTCAGAGCAAAGAGCTCCGTCAGTATTACATGCTTGATCATTTATGGAATGACTGTCCTCGATTAGATCTTCGCTTGGACCTAACTAGGTAATGAGCAAAGAAAGCGTTCGCTTGGTTATATGGCGTCATGGCCAGACCGATTGGAATATTGAAAATCGATTCCAAGGTCACTCGGATATTCCACTTAATAGCGTGGGACATTACCAAGCCGAACATGCTGCGAAAATTCTTGAGGCAATGGGCGCCACTCGCATCATTGCCAGCGATTTGATTCGCGCGCAGCAAACTGCAGAAAAATTGTCAGCACTGACGGGCTTACCGGTTGAGACAGATGCGCGCTTGCGCGAAACAAACGGTGGAAATTGGGAAGGCAAGACAGGATTGGAAAATCGGGCCAATGATTCGGCCAGATTTATCGGTTGGATAAGTGGCGATGATGGTCCAGCTGGCGAGATAGGCGAGCGTCGGTCGGAAGTTGCCCTTCGAGCAGAGGCCGCAGCGCAAGATGCACTCCAGAGCGCCGAAGGTACCGTTGTTTTTGTAACTCACGGCGGAACAGCTCGTTGCCTCCTTGGAAAATTGCTCGGACTCAATTTTGCCGATTGGAGTTCGCTAGGCGGGCTTTCTAACGCCCAATGGTCTGTCCTGGAGTACTCAAAATATTTGAATCGCTGGACCCTTTCAGAACACAATGCCGGATCGATTCCTGAGCCTGTGTTTGGCAACGAAGCGGTGAATTGAATAAGATTTAGTTCTAGAAAAAAGTAAACACGGGGATATGGCGCAGCTGGTAGCGCACTTGCATGGCATGCAAGGGGTCAGGGGTTCAAATCCCCTTATCTCCACTTATGAAATATATATCCAACCCAGTGATTGAAGACGGCTGGACATCGTCCTTTATGCCAGACCTGACTGGAAAGAAATATCTCATCACAGGCGGTACAAGTGGATTAGGACTTGAAGCGGCAAAGGCGCTTGTGGCAAAAGGTGCACATGTCACGATTACAGCACGAAAGGCAATAAAGGGAGAACAAGCCCAATCAATGACCGGAGCTCAACGCGTACTTACACTTGATCTAACAAATTTGGAATCCGTTCGCGCTGCCGCTGCAGAAGTGACTGAGGATATTGATGTCTTGATTTGCAATGCCGGTGTCATGGTGACTCCATTTAGATTTACTCAAGATGGATTTGAACTCCAGATGGGGACAAATCATTTGGGGCACTTTGCATTTGCAGGCTTGATCCATAATCGAATTAAAGAACGTTTAGTTTCGGTATCAAGTGTTGCCCACCGCATTGGTAATTTCGGTCCAGGAACTGTCACCTCAATAAAGAAAAAGTGTTTAGGCGAAGGTGCCTATTCCCCTTGGCGCGCTTATGGGGCGAGCAAATTGGCTAACCTTCTTTTTATTAATGAAATCGAGCGCCGCAGATTTCAATATGGATACTCATTTATTCCACTTGCTGCGCATCCTGGATTTGCAAACACTCGATTGACCCGCGTGGGCCCTGCGATGGCTGGCCGGCCGGCAAAAGAGCGCATGATGGGGGCGGTAACCGAAATATTCGCACAGTCAGCTCATGACGGGGCGCTTCCAATGTTGTACGCGGCATCAATGCCTGGAATAAAAGGGGCAACCTATTACGGGCCACGAAAGAGCTTTCAGATGCGTGGAACTCCAATGGTTGTGCACGGAAAAGCGATGTCTTATGACCAAACTCTCGCATCTTACCTTTGGCAAGTTAGTGAAGATCTAACTGGCGTCTCATGGGAGAATTCCGCTCATGCATGAGGCCTATGACATCCAGGGAGTTCAAGAGAAGTGGCTCCCAATTTGGGATGAGCTTGCCCCTTTTCGTTCTGGATTGCCTGATGACCCTCGTCCAAAAAAATATGTCTTAGATATGTTTCCTTATCCCTCTGGCGACCTACATATGGGTCACGCCGAGGCATATGCAATGGGCGATGTAATCGCTCGTTATTGGATTCAAAATGGTTTCAACGTTATGCACCCTATTGGTTGGGATTCCTTTGGACTTCCTGCTGAAAATGCTGCGATTAAGCGCGGAGGCGATCCACGCGATTGGACCTATGAAAATATTGCAGTTCAAAAGGCGTCCATGCGTCGCTATGCATGTTCATTTGATTGGGATCGAGTACTTCATACAAGTGATCCCGAGTACTACAAATGGAATCAATGGATTTTCCTTGAGATGTACAAAAAGGGTTTGGCTTACAAGAAACTCTCGCCAGTAAATTGGTGTCCAGGGTGTCAGACCGTTCTTGCCAATGAGCAGGTCGTAGCAGGCCTTTGCGAACGCTGCGATAGCGTCGTTACAAAACGAAAATTGTCCCAGTGGTATTTCAAGATTACAGATTATGCCGATCGTCTCTTGGACGATATGGATCAGCTCGAAGGAAAATGGCCTGAAAAAGTCTTGCAAATGCAGCGAAATTGGATCGGTCGTTCATCAGGCGCCGAAGTGATTTTCGACATCGAAGGTCGCGAGAAGCCAATCTCGATTTACACAACTCGTCCAGACACTTTGTACGGTGCAACTTTTATGGTTGTAGCTGTCGACTCCGAACTCGCCGCCGAGCTTGCTACTGGGGGACCAGTGGAGTCTGCATTCAAGACATACTTAGAAGAAGTTAAGGCTGCATCAGATATTGATCGACTTGCAACGGACCGCAAGAAGAGCGGAATTTTCCTTGAACGTTACGCAATCAATCCTGTAAACGGTGAAAAACTTCCTATCTGGGCATCGGATTACGTTCTTGCTGATTATGGCACTGGTGCCATCATGGCTGTACCAGCACACGATCAACGTGACTTAGATTTTGCACGAGCCATGAATTTAAATGTTCGTGTAGTTGTTCAAACAGATGGTGAAGATCCAAATATTTCTGGTGTTGCTACAGCCGGGGATGGAGTAATGATCAACTCTGGTTCCCTTGATGGTCTTGATAAAGATGCAGCGATTGCGAAAGTGATCGGCGAACTTGCAGAGAAGAAACTGGGAAAGCTTGCAAAGAATTACCGTTTGCGCGACTGGTTGATCTCCCGTCAGCGCTTTTGGGGAACACCAATTCCAATTATTCACTGTCCAAACTGCGGGGAAGTTCCTGTTCCACAAGATCAATTGCCAGTTGAACTACCTAGTGCAAAGGGCCTTGACCTAAAGCCAAAGGGCACATCTCCACTTGGTTCAGCCCTGGATTGGGTTAACGTTTCTTGTCCAAAGTGCGGCGCAGATGCCCAACGCGACTCTGACACCATGGATACATTTGTGGATTCATCGTGGTATTTCCTTCGCTACATTGATCCAAACGATGCGACCCAAGCATTTGATCCAAAGAAAATTGAAGAATGGATGCCAGTTGATCAATATGTAGGAGGCGTTACTCACGCAATCTTGCACCTACTTTATTCACGATTCTTCACAAAAGTCTTGCACGATTTAGGCCATCTTTCTTTCACCGAACCATTCACCCGCTTGCTAAACCAGGGCATGGTGTTGATGGATGGATCTGCGATGTCAAAGAGTCGTGGAAATCTTGTGCGACTTTCAGAAGAACTCGACAAACATGGCGTGGATGCTGTTCGACTCTCGATGATTTTTGCTGGGCCACCAGAAGATGACATCGATTGGGCGGATGTATCACCGTCAGCATCGGTTAAATTCTTGAATCGCGCTTGGCGCATTTCCTGCGACGTAACAAGTAAGCCTGGTGTCGATTTTACTCAGGGGGACTTAGCGCTTCGAAAGATTACACATAAGGCAATTAGCGATATTGGGTATGCTGTGGAAACCTTCCGATTCAATGTAGCGGTTGCTCGAATAATGGAATTGGTAAATCACACACGTAAGTCAATCGACTCTGGATGTGGCGCGGGAGATCCTGCAGTTCGTGAAGCGGCGCAAGCAATCGCAATTTCACTCTCACTAATGGCACCGTTCACTGCAGAAGAGATGTGGTCAATTCTTGGGCACAAGCCGGCTGTTGCACTTGCAGGATGGCCAACGGTAGATCCTGCGCTTTTGGAAGCTGACTCGGTGGTCGCAATTCTTCAGGTCAATGGAAAAATCGTAGACAGAATTGAGATATCTCCGAATATTACCGATGCGGAACTTGAAAAAATTGGTATGGAAAACGAAAAGATGGCTGCAGCAATTGGCGGGGCAGAGGTCAAGAAGTCAATCGTTCGCGCTCCAAAACTTGTCAACATCGTTATTTAATTAACAATCGCCCCGAATTTCATTTTTTATCGCTCGTCTTTTCTTTAATGTGCTGGGATGTTTCAAATCCCAGAATTTAGTGAAGTACAAAAGCGCGCGGTCTACATTGTTCTTGCTTCCTCGGTTGCAGTCGGCTCTCTTTTTGTAACACTTTCACAAGGTAAAGCTTCTACACCTAAGCCAATGCTCGTTCTTCCATCAGTCTCAACAAAGCCATCCGTACTTCCGACGGTAGTTGTTGATGTGGCTGGAAAGGTATTGCATCCTGGCGTCTACGCCCTTCCCCAAGGATCTAGGGCAATCGATGCGATAAAAGCTGCCGGCAATCAATTGAAAGGCGTTCTACTTACCGATATCAATCTTGCTGAGATTGTTAGCGATGGCGAGCAAATTGTCGTTGGCGCGCCCGCAAAGGTAGTGAGCGCTTCAAAGTCTAAGAGCTCATCTATTGCAAAAAACGGGAAAACCCTGGTGAACATAAATACAGCTAGCGCCGCTGCGTTGCAGGTTCTCAAAGGTATCGGACCGGTAACCGCCCAAAAAGTCGTGGCTTATAGAAAAGCGAATGGAAAGTTCACTCTCATCTCAGATTTCAAGAAGGCCTCGGGAATGGGTGCAGCGAGATTTAATGCGATTTCATCTCAACTTCGTTTGTGAAGAACGAGGTTGACCTCAAACTTCTTTCACTCGGTCTAGCGATCTGGGTGGGAGCTGCAAGTAAAGGGCTGCTCCATTCATATTGGCTTCTTTTTTTGCCGCCGCTTTTTCTTCTTATGGGAAAAAAGTTCGGCTCACTTTTTCTTATCGCAGCCTTAGCAGGAGCTTTGAATATTGGCATTCACCAGATTGCACTATCTCATAATGCCCTTCGCCCGTT